>JAYWDK010000129.1:0-6151 GCA_043779845.1 Betaproteobacteria bacterium
GGCCGCTCGCCACGCGCTTGCGCGCACCACCGGCCACATCCCGCCCGGCCTGGGCCAGGCTGCCCACCATGCTGGGCACGGGTGCAGCCGCAGCGGCGGCGTCCAGCAGGCAGAAGTCTTCAAAAGCGATCAGCAGCGCGTCACCCAAGGCGCGCACATTGGGCATGGCGCGGCCGTCTGCCATCAGGCCAAAGTCCATCTGCTGGTCATAACTTTCCACCGTGATGTTGAGTGCAATGCCGTGCATCACGATGGACGTGGGGTAGTTGCACACCATGCGGCCACCCGCCAGGTACAGCGGCACCGGCGGGCCGGGCACGTTGCTGATGGTCACGTTGGCCAGTTGCGGCACCCGCTCAGCCACCTTGGCTTTGCCGTACAGCGCGGTGAGTGCCTCCACCAGCCAGGGCACACCGATGGACGGGTAGTCGGTGGGCAGGATGTGTTTCATGCTGCCCATGGTGGCTTTCATCGCTGCAGTGGACGCCTTGATGTGGGCCAGCCGGGCGCCCATGTCGGCCAGGTGGGTGCCCAGGCTGACCAGGCTGAGCGAAGCTTGTGTGTCGGCCGTGGTATCACCCTTGGCGCGCAGTGAGACCGGCACCGCCGCCACCAGCGATTTGCGCGGCAGCGTGGCGTGTTTGGCCAGGTAGCGCCGCAGCGCCGTGCCGCACAGCAGCAGCACCACATCGTTCAGGCTGGCGCCATGCGCCTTGCCCAGCGCCTTGAGCTTTGGCAGGGGCAGGCTGACTGCCGCAAACCGCCGCTCATGGGTGGCCGACTGGTTGAGCACGGTGCGTGGCGCCAACACCAGGTTGCTGACCTTGGCCGTGGCACCCGCAACCGCCTTGCTGCGCAGCAGCCCTGTGTGTGACAGCGCCTGGCCGGCCGCGCCCGCCAGCGCGCCCAGGGTGGACGGCAGGCCTTTGATGATGCCGGCCACCTGCATGGCTTCTTGGGCGATGGCGCCGCGCAGCATCTGGCCCAGCCCCAGCCGGTAGGTCTTGGTGCGCTGGCTCGGCTTGAGGCCCAAGTCACGGCCCTCCGCGCTGGTGTCCAGGATCACCTGGGCCACCGCCACCGCGGCTTGACCATCGACCGCCGCATGGTGGAACTGCGAGTACAGCGCCACCCGCTTGCGGCCATCGGCCGTGGGCGCCAGGCCCTCCAGCACATGGAAGCGCCACAGCGGCCGGCTGCGGTCCAGCCGCTGCATGTGCAGCACACCCACCGCAGCCTCCAATTCGGCCATGCCATCACCCTGCTTGGCCGATGCGGGCAGCTTGAGACCCACCACATGGTGTTTCAAGTCGGGGTCAGCATCCACCCAGGCCGGGTTGGCCAGGTTCAGCGGCATCCACCAAACGCGCCGGCGCAAGACCGGCGCCAGCGCAAGGCGCTCGGCCAGGTGGCGCCTCAAGGTGGGCACAAAGCTGCCCTTGTGACCGGCAGGCAGTTCGTAGATGTTGAGTGCGCCCACGTGCATCGGCATTTCGGGCGTTTCAAGGTACAAAAAAGCGGCGTCAAGACCTGAGAGCTGTTTCATGCGGCGCATCCTAGGCCGGCCCGCGCCGGGGCCGGAGCAGTGTTCACCCTAGAAAAACGGGAGAAACCGGCGTGGTTTTTTACGGCGGCGCACTGTGCGCTGCCCCGTTGCGGCTGGTCAAGGCAACGCGGCCAGGGCACCAGGTTGGCGCCGTTCACGCAGGGCCAGCCACTCGTTGAACAGCAAGGCCCCGATCACCAGCGCCCCGCCTCTGAGCGCCGTCGGGCCCGGCGCTTCACCGGCGCCAACCCAGGCCAGCAGCACACCGAAAATCACCTCCAGCAAGCCGATCAGCGAGATCTCGGGCGCAGGCAGCACTTTGCTAAGCCCCACCACCAAAAAGCAGGGAATGGCCAGCTGCACCACGCCAAGCAGGCCCAGCAAGGCCAGATCGTGACCCGTGGCTGAAAACGGCAGCGAGCCCGGCAAGGTGATGGCGGCCGACATCAAGGCGCCCAGCAGCACGGCGGGCAGCATGTCGGGCTCGGCCACGCCGGGATCCTTGGCGTGGCGTTGGTGCAAATACTGCAACAGCGTCCAGTTGCTGGCGCCGGCAAATGGCACGGCCAGGGCCACCATCGCACCGGTCATGGCGCCCTGGCCCGAGAACGCCTGCCGCGCAAACATCCATGCAATGCCCGCGCTGGCCACGATGATCGCCAGCCAGGTGCGTGGCGGCAGAGCATGGCGCAAAAAGACGCGCGAGAACAGCGCGGTGATCAACGGCGCCATGGCCAAGGTGATCAGCACCGTGGCCACCGAGGTCAGCATCATGGCGACCATGAAGTTGGTGAACATCACCGTCCAGCACAAGCCCGATGCCCACAGCGCCCAACCACCCTGCCTGATATCGGCCAACAAATCGGGCCCACGTTGCCAAAACAAAGCCCCTGCCAGGGCCAGCGCGGTGAAGCCGCTGCGCCAGAAGGTCACCTCAAAGCTGTGGGCCGCCTGCAAGTGCCGCGTCACAACGCCGGCAGTGCTCCACATCAGCGTGACCAACACCATCAGCAGCACGGCACGGGAATGGGACAGGCGCATGGCTTGGGCAAGTCTCGATGGTGGCATGGGCATTAAAAAGGGCCGCAAAGCGGCCCCGCAAAACATCAACTGCGCGTCAAATCAAACCGCTGGGCGCGGCTTAGCGGCCAGCGCGCTTGCGTTCGTTTTCGGTCAGGTAGCGCTTGCGCAGACGCACCGACTTGGGCGTGATTTCAACCAGTTCGTCGTCCTCGATGAACTCAACGCCATATTCAAGCGTCAGGTCGATCGGCGGCGTGACCTTGATCGCGTCTTCTTTGCCCGAGACACGGAAGTTGGTCAGCTGCTTGGTGCGCGTGGCGTTGACGACCAGATCGTTGTCGCGGTTGTGGATGCCCACGATCATGCCTTCGTAGACCGGATCGTTGGGCTTGACAAACATCCTGCCGCGGTCGTCGAGCTTGCCCAGCGCGTAGGTGAAGATTTCACCGGCGTCCATCGAGATCAGCACGCCGTTTTTGCGGCTGGCGATGTCGCCCTTGTGGGCTTCGTAGCCGTCAAAAATGTTCGCGATCAGGCCCGAACCACGGGTCAGGTTCATGAACTCATTCGAGAAGCCGATCAGGCCCCGCGCCGGAATGCGGTACTCCAGGCGCACGCGGCCACGGCCATCGGGCTCCATGTTGACCAGCTCACCCTTGCGCTCGCCCAGGGCCTGCATCACGCCACCTTGGTGGATCTCTTCCACGTCGGCGGTCACCAGCTCGATAGGCTCGTGCTTTTCTCCGTCAACATCATGGAACACCACGCGCGGCTTGCTCACGGCCAGCTCGTAGCCTTCACGGCGCATGTTTTCCAGCAGGATGGTCAGGTGCAATTCGCCACGGCCCATCACCTCAAAAATGCCGTCTTCGCTGGTCTCGCTGACACGCAGCGCCACGTTGGATTGCAGCTCTTTCTGCAGGCGGTCCCAAATCTGGCGGCTGGTGACGTACTTGCCTTCGCGGCCGGCCAAGGGGCTGGTATTGACGCAGAAGTTCATGGTCAGCGTGGGCTCGTCAACCTTCAACATCGGCAGTGGTGCCGGGTTGAGCGGGTCGGTCACGGTCACGCCAATGCCGAGGGCATCAATGCCGTTGATCAGCACGATGTCGCCCGGGCCGGCTTCGGTCACTTGCACGCGGTCCAGGCCCTGGAAAGTCAGCACCTGGTTGACGCGACCCTTGGTGGACTTGCCATCGGGGCCTTCCATCACCAGCACGTCCATGCCGGTTCTGATGGTGCCCGCGCCAATGCGGCCCACGCCAATGCGGCCCACGAAGGTGGAGTAATCAAGTGCCGAGATTTGCAGCTGCAGCGGCGCGGCAGGGTCGCCACTCTGTGACGGCACGTGCTTGAGGATGGTATTGAACAGGGCCGACATGTCGGGGCCCCACTGCTCACCGTGCGCGCCTTCAACCAGCGAGGTCCAGCCATTGATGCCTGAGGCATAGACCACCGGGAAATCGAGCTGTTCGTCGGTGGCGCCCAGCTTGTCAAACAAGTCGAAAGTGGCGTTGATCACCGCATCAGGCTTGGCGCCGGGCTTGTCGACCTTGTTCACCACCACGATGGGCTTCAAACCCAGGGCCAAGGCCTTTTTGGTCACGAAGCGCGTTTGTGGCATGGGGCCTTCTTGCGCGTCGATCAGCAACACCACACCGTCAACCATCGACAGCGCGCGTTCCACTTCACCGCCAAAGTCGGCGTGCCCGGGGGTGTCGACGATGTTGATGTGCGTGCCTTCCCAGCTCACGGCGCAGTTTTTGGCCAGGATGGTGATGCCGCGCTCTCGTTCGATGGCGTTGCTGTCCATCACCGTGTCGACGACTTTTTCGTGCTCGGCAAACGTGCCGCTTTGGCGCAGCAGTTGGTCAACCATGGTGGTTTTGCCATGGTCGACGTGGGCGATGATGGCGATGTTGCGAATCTGTTGGGTCATGGTGGGGCTTTGATAAAAAAACGGTTCAAGCGATGGCGGCTTGTGGCTGCGCGGCTTGGGAAATCGGGTTCGGTGCTGCTGGCGGGGTCTGCAATAGCGCCTGCGCCTCAATGGGACTCAGCAGGCGGTCGGCAATCAGCTCGCCTGCGGTGATGTGCGCGCTGCCTAGCAACGCACCGGGCTCAGGCCCGTAAACACGCACGGCCGGCGCATCAGCCAGAGCCACACGCCGGCGCAAACCGGTCAAGAACTTGCCGGCCTCGCTGTGATCCAGCGCCAGGCTGGGCCAATCAGCCAGCAAGGTGTCCACCGGTTGCAGCAGCACCAAACGACCGGGTTCAGCCATCGCTTCCAGCGCATCCAAGGTGACCGCCGCGTCCAGCCGCAGCGGCCCACTGGCGGTACGGCGCAAGGCGGTCAGGTGGGCGCCACATCCCAGCGCTTCACCAATGTCTTCGGCCAGCGTGCGGATGTAAGTGCCTTTGCTGCAACGCACGTCAATCACCAACCTGGTTTGATCGCCCGGAGCGTGCCACTCAATGATGTCAATGCCGTGAATCGTCACGGCGCGTGCCTCACGTTCCACTTCGATCCCGGCACGGGCGTATTCGTACAGTGCGCGGCCATCTTTTTTGAGCGCCGAGTACATCGGCGGCAACTGCAAGATTGGCCCGGTGAAGCGTTGCACGGCGGCGTCAATCTGGGCACGGCTCACTTGCACCGGGCGCTCGTCGATCACGTCGCCCTCCAGATCACCGGTGCTGGTGCGCTGGCCCAAGCCCAGCGTGGCGCGGTAGCACTTGTCGGCATCCAGGCTGATCTGGCTGAACTTGGTGGCCGCGCCAAAACACAGGGGCAACAAGCCCGTGGCCAGCGGATCCAGCGTGCCGGTGTGGCCGGCCTTTTCAGCCCGCAACAGCCACTTGGCTTTTTGCAGCGCATCGTTGCTCGACAGGCCCAGCGGCTTGTCGAGCAAAAGCACGCCATGCACCGCACGGCGTGTGATCTTGACGCGGGGGGCCGAGCGGTTCATGACATCAAACCTCGCCGTCGTCCTTGGCCCGCGTGGCATTGGCTTCGCGGATCAGGGCCGACAACTCGGCGGCGCGTTCGGTGGTGCGGTCATACAAAAAATGCAGGGTCGGCACGGTGTGGATCTGCAAGCGCTTGAACAAGCCATTGCGCAAAAAACCCGCCGCCTCGCTCAAGCCCGCTTCACTCTCAACCGGGTCACCCACCAGCACCGAGAAAAACACCTTGGCATGGGCGTAGTCAGGCGTGACTTGAACGCTGTTGACCGTGACCATGCCGATGCGGGGATCTTTCAGGTCGCGAATCAACTCGCCCAGATCCCGTTGGATCTGGTCGGCGACACGAACACCGCGGTTGGGGATAGCTCTTTTATGGCGCATGGGTTTGATTTGCTGCGATACGGGTGGGCCAGGAGGCTGCCCTCAAACACAAACCCCGCCTTCTTTGGGAAGGCGGGGTTTGCAGGTGAGAGCAAATCCGCCTTACAGCGATCGGGCGACTTCCTTGACCTCGAAGAACTCCAGCGCGTCGCCCTCGGCGATGTCGTTGTAGTTCTTCAACTTGATGCCGCACTCAAAGCCTTCGACCACTTCACGCACATCGTCTTTCAT
>JAYWDK010000130.1:0-6143 GCA_043779845.1 Betaproteobacteria bacterium
TTGCGCCTGGTGCGGGCCTTCAAGGCGCGCGGCGACGTGGTGGCCATGACGGGTGACGGCGTCAACGACGCGCCCGCCCTGAAAGCCGCCGACATTGGCGTGGCCATGGGCGCGCGGGGCAGCGACGTGGCCCGCGAGGCCGCCGCGCTGGTGCTGCTCAATGACGACTTTGCCTCGCTGGTCACCGCCGTGCGCTACGGCCGCCGGGTGTTTGCCAACCTGCGCAAAGCCATCGTTTTTGTGGTGGCCGTGCACGTGCCCATCGTCGGGCTGTCGGTGGTGCCGGTGCTGGTGGGCTGGCCCATGCTGTTGATGCCGGTGCACATCCTGTTCCTGCAGCTGATCATCGACCCGGCCTGCTCGGTGGTGTTCGAGGCTGAGCCGCTGGAGGGCCGCGCCATGCAATGGCCACCGCGCCGCCCCGATCAGCACTTGTTTGACCGGGCCGTGATGCAACGTGGCCTGTGCCAGGGCGCGGGCTTGCTGCTGCTGCTGTTGACGGTGTACGCGGGCGCCCGCTGGGCCGCGCCCGTGGGCAGCCCGGCCGACGACATGGCACGTGCGCTAACCTTCATGGTGATGGTGCTCAGCAACCTGGGGCTGATCCACGCCAACCGCAGCTGGCGCCACGCCCGGGGCCGCAAGGCCTGGCGCACCGACTTGCACGCCGCCCTGCCGCCCGAGCCCCATGGCGCACGCCCGCGCAACCGCGCTTTTGGCTGGACCTTGCTGGCCAAGCTGGGCTTGCTGGCCGCCGTGCTGGGCGTGCCCGCCATCAGCCGATTGTTCAGCTTTGTGGTGCCCACGCCCATGCTGCTGGGGCTGGGCGTGGTGGCATCGGCCCTGAGCCTGCTGTGGTTTGAGGCCGTGAAGTGGGCACTGGACCGCCCGCCCAAGCCAGCACGCTGACGCCTGCGCCCGCGCCCCGAGTCCGACAACACGCGGCCCATTCAGGTGCGCCGCCCCGGCCGCCGCACCAAGCTGAGGCGGGCGCCAAGCCCAAGGCGCGCCGCCGGCCCAGGGCCACGGCGCGGGGGATGCGGGCACGGCTCTTGCACATGCCTGGGCACGGTGCAACGACGCACCGTGAGTGCCGGCCCCGCACGCCTTTGTGCCCCGGTTGTGACGCCAAGCAATGCAGCCGCCGTTCGCCGAGCCCTTGAGGCCGCGCCCGTGGTGCCTGCCACCCCGGCGCACCGCCCAGCCACCTCGGCCCCCCAAATTCTTCAGCTACCCACCCACACCATGTCCCACTTTTCAAGCTTTTTACGCGCCGGCCACGCGCCCACGCTGTTCGCGTCGTTTTTCTACTTTGCGTTTTCGTGCTGCATCTGGGTGCTGAACGGCGCCATGGCGCCCTTCATCAGTGAAACCTTTGCGTTGAGCCCGGCGCAAAAAGGCCTGATGCTGTCGGTGCCCATCATTGCCGGGGCGCTGATGCGCTTTCCGCTGGGCATCCTGTCGCAGTACATCGGCCGCAAAAACGCCACGCTGGTGGAGATGGCTTTGATCGCCGTGGCCATGATGTTCGGATTTTTCTTCGTGCACACCTTCAACGACCTGCTGGCCATGGGCGTGCTGCTGGGCATCGCCGGGGCCAGCTTTGGCGTGGCCTTGTCGCTGGGCTCGGGCTGGTTTCCGCCGCAGCACAAGGGCCTGGCGATGGGCCTGGTGGGCGCGGGCAACGTGGGCACCGCCGTGTCGGTGCTGGTGGCGCCGCCGCTGGCCCAGTGGCTGGGCTGGCAGGCGGTGTACGGCGTGGCGGCGGTGGCCATCTTGCTGCCCATGCTGGTGATGATTGTGTTTGCCAAGGAGCCACCCGACGTCGACAGCCACGCCGGCCTGCGTGAGCACATGGCCTGCCTGTTCGAGAAAGACGGCTGGGTGTTCAGCCTGATCTACGGTGTCACTTTTGGCGGCTTCATCGGCCTGATCACGTTTTTGCCCAGCTATTACCACGATCAGTTCAAGGTGAGCAAGGTGCAGGCGGGGCAGTTGACGATGCTGGCCGCGTTCATGGGCGCGGCGGTGCGCGTGCTGGGCGGCTGGATCTCCGACCGCTGGGGCGGCGTCAACACCCTCACGCTGGTCTTGGTGGTGGTGGCCATAACCCTCACGGCGATTGGGCTGTCGAGTGGCTCCTTGGTGCTCACCACCGTGCTGCTGATCACGTGCTTTGCCGCACTGGGCGCGGGCAATGGCGCGGTGTTTCAGCTGGTGCCGCTGCGCTGGCCCACCACCACGGCCGTGGCCGGCTCGATGATCGGCGAGATTGGCGCGCTGGGCGGTGGCCTGCTGCCCAACGCGATGGGCTTGTCCAAGCAATACCTGGGCACTTACTTGTGGGGCTTTGTGCTGTTCTCGGTGCTGGCGGTGGTGATGCTGGGCGTGATGCGCACGATGCAGATCCGCTGGACCCGCACCTGGGCCGAAAAAGGCGGGCGGGCCAGGGCCCAACCCAGCGCCGCGCCCGCACCCGGCCAGCGCATCGCGGGCATGCGCCGGGTGAGCTGAAGTCGGGCCTGGCGTCGCGGCTTGGCGCCGCTCAGCCCAAACGCGCCAGCTTGAATACCGCCACCGCCTGCACCAACAACAAGGCCTGGTCCTTCAAGCTTTCGGCCGACGCCGCGCTTTGCTCCACCAGCGCGGCGTTTTGCTGGGTGCTGCGGTCCATCTGCGTCACGGCCTCGCCCACCTGCGCCACGCCACTGCGCTGTTCGACGCTGGCGGCGCTGATCTCGCCCATGATGTCGGTCATGCGTTTGACGGCGGCCACCACCTCGGTCATGGTGACGCCGGCCTGGTCCACCTGGGCCGTGCCCTGCTCCACCCGCTCGACGCTGGCGTTGATCAGGCCCTTGATCTCACGCGCGGCGTCGGCACTGCGCCCGGCCAGACTGCGCACCTCGGTGGCCACCACCGCAAAGCCGCGGCCTTGCTCGCCTGCGCGCGCGGCCTCCACGGCGGCGTTGAGCGCCAGGATGTTGGTCTGGAAGGCGATGCCGTCGATCACACCAATGATCTCGGCAATCTTGCGTGAGCTGTCGTTGATGCCCTTCATGGTGCGCACCACGTCACCCACCACCTGGCCGCCCCGCTCGGCCACGCTGGACGCGCCCAGCGCCAGTTGCCGGGCTTGCTGGGCGTTGTCGGCGTTCTGGCTGACGGTGGCATTGAGCTCGTCCATGGCGGCCGCAGTGGCTTGCAGGCCTGACGCCTGCTGCGCCGTGCGGCCCGACAGATCGAGGTTGCCTTGGGCGATCCGGGTGCTGGCGCTGGCCAGGCTTTCAGCGCCTTGGCGCACGCGGGCCACCACCTCGCCCAGGCGGTCCTGCATCTGCGCCATGGCGGCCAGCACGCTGGTGCTGTCGCCCGCCTGAATGTGGATGGGTTGAGACATGTCGCCCAGGGCAATGCGCTGCACCACCTCGCGGGCATAAACCGGCTCGCCGCCCAACTGGCTCAGGATGCCGCGCGCAAACGACAAGCCCAGCACGACCGATACCACCAGCAAGCTGGCCAGCCCCACCAACATCAGCCACTGGTCGCGACGCAAGTGATTCGCGCGTTCATCGAGCAACACCGACAAGTCTTTCAGTGCCAGGGCATTGAAGGCATACACGCTGTTGATGGTGTCGGTGAACGCCTGAAAGTACTGATCAGGCGCCAGCTTGAGCTCGGTGGCCTTGATCAGCTCGTCGTCAGCCAGGGTGAGCGTCTTGGCGATCTGCAACTTCAGCGCATCCGCCTTCGCAGCCAGGTCGGCATTGAGCGCTGCGTTGGTGCCGGTGGCCTTGCCCAGGTTCTCGATCATGTCGCCGTAGATCTCTTGCCCGCGCGACTTGATGGCCGCAAGCTGCACCCGGTTTTCAGGCAAGAGGCTGCCCGTCGCCAAAAACCCCGTGCCCTGGGCATGCAACTGGCCCAGTCGCTCGGCCAGCGCCGGGGCGTTGACAAACGCGGCCATGATCAGCGCGTAGCTGTCGGCTTGCGGATCCAGCGCCAGGGCGTAGTCATCCAGCAAGTTGCCGTTGAGCGCCAGCAACTCGGCGATCAGTGCCGTGTGTTGAGCCGAGCTGTCGGCGGGCTTGAGCGCGCGCTGGGCCACGGCCTGCTCCAGCGTGGCCCAGCGTTGCTTGCGCTGGGCCCACTGGGCTTGCAGCCGCGCGGGTGCGCCGGCTTTGAGCTGCTGATCCAGGCCGGCGATGGCTTTGGCCAGTGCGTCGCGGGTTTCGGGCCGCCTGGCCTCCAACAGCGCATTGCCGCCCAACATGCCCGCAGAAATGCCGCGGTGCTGCTGGGTCAGGCGCACCACGTCCTGCAAGGCCATCAAGGGCGCAACGCCGCTGTTCTCCAGTTCAGCGATGGCGACGATCGGCGCGGTCTGCCAAAAATACAGGCCGGTGGGCAGCCCGCCCATCAACAAGGCCAACAGGCCGAGCAGCGTGAATTTCTGGGTCAGACGGAGGTGGTTCAGCAAGGTCATGTCACGCTTTCTGCGTCAGGCAGGCCCAAAAAAATGGTGTTCGGCACGGCCGGGCAAAGCCCGCGCACCTCTCCGGTTTCGGCCTGAACGGGCCTGACTTGAGCCCACTTTGAATGCGTGCTTCAGCGCGGCAAAAACAACAACCACACCAAAAACAGCGCGTTGAGCAGCAGCGAGAAGGCCAGCGCCAGCTTCCACGCGGCCGCCGGATCACGCCGCAACAAGGGCGTGGCGGCCGGTGCGCTGACCGGGCGGGCGGCGCCGCGCTCCAGCGCCAGCAGCAGCTCTTCGGCGGTCTCGAAGCGCAGCGCGAGCTCACGCGCCACGGCCTTGCGCAGCAGGTGGTCCAGCCACATCGGCACGTCGGGCCGCAGGCGCGAGGCGGGCGCCGGGTCGCGGCGATAACGCCCAGTTTGGTAGGGCTCGATCTCGCCGTAGGGCAAGTGGCCGGTGAGCCATTGGTAGAGCGTGGCGCCCAACGCAAACAAGTCGCTGCCGGCGTCGGCGTTGGCGCCCTGCCATTGCTCGGGGTTCATGTAGCTGGGCGTGCCGGCGTGCAGCTCACGCTGGGCGGCGCCCTCGCGGCCACTGAGGGCCGCGCCCAGGTCCAGGATGCGCCATTGGCCGTCGTCGCCCCGGTGCAGGTTGCCGGGCTTGATGTCGCGGTGCACCACGCCTTGCTGGTGCAATCGGCCCAGCGCGCGCGCCAAGGCCACGGCGGCCGTCACCACGTCGGCCACGAGTGGGCGAGCTTCGAGGCGCGTGCCACCCGCCATCAGCTGCGCCATGGTTTTGCCGTGGTGCCAGTCAAACACGGTGTACAGCGCGGTGGCGTTGACGGGGCGCTCATGCACGCGCACAAAACCCGGCTCGCCACGCGCCGTGATGCGCTGGCCCAGCCAGGCCTCATGGGCCAGCATGGCGCGCTCTTCGGGGTCACTGGCGCGCGTGGGGTGCAGGGTTTTCAGCGCCAGCAAGGCTTTGCCCTGCGGTGCGCGCGCCTGGTAGAGCAGGTGCACGCCCGTGTCAGCCACCAGCGCGGTGATGGTGTGGCCGTCAAGCCGGTCGCCCACCTTCAGCCGGGGCGGCGGCGCCAGGCGCCGGCCATCGGCCAGTTCGTCATGCAGTTGGCGCGCATCCACGCCGGTGATGCGCAGCACCAGGGCGGTGGCGTTGTCATGGCTGCCTGCTGCCAACGCAGCCCCCACCAGGGCCTCGCTGGCTTGCTGGGCTGTGCCCTCGCGCGCCAGGGTGGCCAGGCGCGCGGCTTTGAGCGCGCCATGCACGCCGTCGGTGGTGAGCACAAAACAATCGCCCACGAGCACATCACCCTGCACAAAGTCCAGCCGCACCCTGTCGTCCAGGCCCATCGCGCGGGTCAGGCGGCTGCGCTGGTCGGGTTGGTCAAACGCGTGGTCGGTGCTGAGCAGCATCAGCTCGTCAGTGCTTTGGCCAGTGGGCTCGTCGGTGCCCGCCGCCGAGTGGGTGCGGGTGGTGGCTGTGCGCAGCAACCAGGCCCGGCTGTCACCCACGTGGGCCAGCGTCCAGGTCTGGCCTTGCAGCGCCAGGGCAGTCAGGGTGGTGAGCGCCGCGCCGCCGCCGGGGCCCTGGCGACGGCGGTTGTGGTCGGCGAGCCAGGCGTTCTGGGCGCCAATCA
>JAYWDK010000131.1:0-6038 GCA_043779845.1 Betaproteobacteria bacterium
GGTGCCTTCACGCTGACGGTGATGGGTGCTGTGCCTGAACCCGCGACGTGGGCACTGTTCGGCCTGGGCGCCTTGGGTTTGCTGGGCGTTGGTCGACGGCGCGACTTGTTTGCCCGGATCAACGCGGGTCAGCGTGGCTGAAGGAAGCCTGGCGAATCCAGACTTCACAGCAACGAGGGGTTCATTCGATTTGCGCCGCTGCAGCGACAGCACTCACGGACACACCATCGCCATCTGGTCGAACAGCAGGCGCATCACGATGTCGTGAAACACCGCGTGCTGGTTTTCAAAGGCAGCCGCCCGCCTCCGGCATGTGGCTGGATGTAAACAAATGTCACGATGGTGCTCAGTGGTCAACTGCGGCTGCCACATTGCCGTTTGAACAGCATCGTGAACAGTTTGCAGAACCGGCCCCTGGCGATGCGTCAACGGGTCCGGAGCCAGCGTACTCTGTCCACCTATTCCAAAACACACGACGGCGGCCGCCCCTAGGTCGCCCGGAGACCGCCTTGAACGAATCGATGCCTGCTGCGCCCTGCGCTGCCGATGACGGGCTGGCCGCCGGCCCACAGGCCGCTGGCGCGGCGGCGCTGGGCGGATGGTCCGCAGCGGCTTTGATGACTGCGGCCGGCTTGGCTGCATGCGGCGGCGGTGGCGGCGCGGTAGACCCTGCACCAACGCCCACGCCGACCCCCGTGCTGCCCTTGGCCGCCGACGCCTCGCGTTTTCTGGCTCAGGCGGCATTGGGCGCCGACCGCACGCAGATGGCGCGGGTTCAGACGCTGGGCTACGCGGGCTGGCTCGACGAGCAATTCGCCATGCTGCAGAGCACCAGCCGCTGTGACTGGCTGGTGGCGCAGGGCTATGACGCCGCCGGTGTCAACAACGTGAACAAGAACGGCTTCGGCGGCTTTGACGCATCGGCTTGGCGCAAGCTTCTGTCCTCGCCCGACGTGCTGCGCCAGCGCGTGACGCTGGCCTTGTCGGAAATCCTGGTGGCGTCGATCGCCGGGCTGTCCGGCGGCTGGCGACAGTTCTCGGCGGCGCATTACCTGGACCTGCTGGAGGACAACGCCTTCGGCAACTACCGCACGCTGCTGCAGGCCGTGTCCACCTGCCCTGCGATGGGCGAATACCTGACCTTTCGCGGCAACGTGAAGTTCAACGCCACCACCGGCGCGCTGCCCGACGAAAACTACGCCCGCGAACTGATGCAGCTCTTCGCCATCGGGCTGCTGCAGCTGAACCTGGACGGCACGCCCAAGCTGGTCAGCGGCAAGACGCAGGAAACCTACGCCCTGGACGACATCACCGGCCTGGCTCGCATCTTCACAGGCTGGGACTGGGACACCTCGGTGGGCGGCGGCAACACGCCCGACTTCCAGCGCCGCGCCATGATCCAGGTGGCCAGCCGGCACGAAACCGGCGCGTCCACCTTCCTCGCGTCGACCGTGCCCGCCGGGCAGGACGGCGCCACCAGTCTCGCGTCGGCGCTGGACATCATCTTTGCGCACCCCAACGTCGCGCCCTTCGTCAGCCGTCAATTGATCCAGCGCCTGGTCACCAGCAACCCGGCGCCAGCCTACGTGCAGCGAGTGACCACGGTCTTCCTGAACAACGGCCGCGGCGTGAAGGGTGACCTGAAGGCCGTCATCCGCGCCGTTCTGCTGGACGACGAGGCGCGCAACAGCGCCAATCTCGCCAGCACCACCTTCGGCAAGCTGCGCGAACCGGTGCTGCGTTTCGTGGCCTGGGCGCGGGCTTGCGGCGCCAGCTCGGCCACCGACGCTTGGGCCATCGGGGACACGTCCGACCCCTCCACGCGCCTGGGCCAGAGCCCGCTGCGCTCGCCCACTGTCTTCAACTTCTTCCGCCCCGGCTACACGCCGCCCAACAGCCCCATCGGCACGGCCGCGCTGGTGGCGCCGGAATTCCAGATCACCAATGAATCGTCGGTGGTGGGGTACATCAACTTCATGCAGACGGTGGTGGCCAGCGGCATCGGCGATGTCAAGGCCGACTACAGCGCGCTGGTGGCGCTGGCCGACAACGCGCAGTCCCTGCTGGACGAGTTGAACCTGGTGCTGGCCGCCGGGCAGATCGACGCTTCCACATTGGCCGCCCTGAAGAGCGCGCTCGACAGCCTGCCCTCGGGCACGGCCACGGCGCGCAACAACCGCATCTACGCGGCCCTGGTGCTGGTGCTGTGCGCGCCCCAGTTCCTGGTGCAGAAATGAATGGGGACCTAAGCATGAAAACATCCGCACGCATGGACGCCTCGCGGCGCGCCTTCATGAAGCGGGCTTCGGCCCTGTCGCTGGCCGGCGCTGCCACGCCCTGGGCGCTGAACCTGGCCACGCTGGGCGAAGCGGCGGCAGCCACGGCCACCGACTACAAGGCCCTGGTCTGCGTCTTCCTGTACGGCGGCAATGACTATGGCAACACGCTGATTCCCTGCGACAGCAGCAACTACGCGCTCTACAACGGGTTGCGACCCACCCTGGCCTATTCCCGCAGTGCGCTGGACGCCACGGTGCTGACGCCCGCGGTGGCGCTGGCCGGCGGCCGGCAATACGCTCTGGCGCCTGAGCTGTCGCCCTTGCTGCCCTTGTTCAACGCCGGCCACCTGGCGGTGATGCTGAACGTGGGCACGCTGGTGCAGCCCACCACCAAGACCCAGTACACCAACAAGACCGTGCCGCTGCCGCCCAAGCTGTTCTCGCACAACGACCAGCAATCGGTGTGGCAGTCATCGGCGCCCGAAGGCGCCACGTCGGGCTGGGGTGGCCGCATGGGCGACCTGTTCCAGGCCGGCAATGGCCATTCCACCTTCACCTGCGTGAACGTTTCGGGCAACGCCGTCTACCTGTCTGGCAACACGGCGGTGCAGTACCAGGTGTCGACCAGCGGCTCGGTGCCGTTGAAGGCGCTGAGCAGCCCGCTGTTCGGCTCGGCCGCCTGCTCGTCGGCGCTGCAGGCCATGGTCACGCAGAGCCGCACGCACCTGCTGGAAGCCGAATACAACCGCGTCACCAAGCGGTCCATCGACGCCAACAACCTGCTGACCGGCAGCCTGGTGCCGGCGTCGAGCATCACCACGGCCTTCCCCACCGGCAACAGCCTGGGCGATCAGCTGAAACTGGTGGCCAGAATGATCGCCAGCGCCAACGCTCTGGGCGCCAAGCGCCAGGTCTTCTTCGTGTCGATGGGCGGTTTCGACACCCACGACGGCCTGTTGAACGTGCACCCCACGCTGCTCAGCAGCGTGGCCTCGGCTCTGTCGGCCTTCTACAGCGCCACGGTCGAGTTGGGGGTGGCCAGCCAGGTTACCAGCTTCACCGCATCTGACTTCGGCCGCACGCTCAGCGGCAATAACGACGGATCCGACCATGGCTGGGGCAGCATGCACTTCATCGCCGGTGGCGCGGTCAACGGCCGGCGTTACTACGGCACGCCCCCGGTGGTGGCCAACAACGGGCCCGACGACGTGGGGCAAGGCCGACTGCTGCCCAGCACCTCGGTGGACCAGTACGCGGCCACCCTGGGCAAGTGGTTCGGGGTGTCTGACAGCGACCTGCTGACCGTGCTGCCCAACCTGGCCAACTACGACGCCAGCACGCGCAACCTGAAGTTCGTGTGAAGGGTAAGGACAGGCCGCCCCGGTCTTCAGCCAATCCACCGAACTTAAGCCTCACCCCACGTACACGCATGACGGATGGGGCTTGACGTGATGCGGTGGACGAAGTTGTGGGATCGGTAGGGGACGAATCGCTGCGATTTGGCGCCGAGCAGGGCGATTGCGTCGATGACGGCCGAGAACACGTCGCCAATGAACAGCAGCAGCCCAACGTCGGCAGTTTCCAGCACGCTGAAGCTCGTGTTGCTGGCGTTCGAGCCCGCGCCGATAGTGATGGACACGATCTCGTTGCGGTCGGCGCCCAGATCATGGGTGAGTTCGTTGCTCACGGTCGAAGTCGTGCCGTAGATCGTGAACGAGCCGTCGGCGTTGATCTGGCCGCTGATGTTGCGCAAGCCATCAGTCGAGACGTTCCAGTTAGCGCCGCCGCCTTCCAGGTAAGCAGCCTGGTCGAGCAAGCCCTTCTGGAAAGTCGCTGTCTGGACTTCTTCATTTTTTCCACATGAGGAACGATGGATGCCATCGAACGGTTTGACCGGTACTTGGCGCACTTGGCCGAGGGCAGATGGCCTTGGGCATTCGGACCGGCAGGCAGGACTCAGGGGCTACTGCACTGGTTTGATGCTGCCACTGGCACGCAAGAGTGTGGAGCTGATGTCCGCGCGCATCGATCTCCTGCATGCAAGGGCTCGACATCAGTCGCTGCATCACTTCGTCGCCAAGGCCGAGTGGTCTGACGCGGAAATGCTGCGCCGGGTTTGTCAGTGGGTCGTGCCAAAGATGGATTTCAGCCGTGGTGGCTGGTGGATCATTGACGACACTGCATTCCCGAAGAAGGGCAAGCACTCGGTGGGCGTGGCCCGTCAATACTGCGGGATGCTGGGCAAGCAGGACAACTGCCAGGTCGCGGTGGGCGTGTCGCTGGCCTGCGATCAAGGCAGCATTCCGGTGGCATGTCAGCTCTAACTGCCCGAGGAATGGGCTGCGGATACTGCGCGCAGAGCCCTGGCCGGCGTGCCAGACGAAGTGGCGTTCGCGACCAAGACGCAGATCGCCTTGCAACAACTTCGTGTGCTGCTGGCCGAGGGCGCGCCGCGCCACTGCGTGCTGGCCGATGCGGGCTACGGCGTGGACACCGCCTTCCGCCAGGCGTTGAGCGACATGGGGCTGACTTACGCGGTGGGCGTGACTTCAGCGGTGGTGGTACCGACTTGGTCAGCGCCACCTGTCAGCGCTGGCGCATCGAGCGCGACTACCAAGACCTGAAGCAGGACTTCGGGTTGGGACACTACGAGGGCCGTGGCTGGCGCGGGTTCCATCACCACGCCAGCCTGAGCATCGCGGCCTACGGATTCTTGATGGCTGAAAGAGCCCCCAAGGCCGCCGCCTTGCGGCGCCCGCCCCCCGAGCGGGAGGAGAAACACTTGGGGCTGAGCCCGGACACCGACAGTCCTGAGGACTGTCGGTGCCTGGCGAAGGCCAACGGCCTCTGGCCGTTGGCGGCCCGGCGTTTGTTTCTCATGAGACTCGTCGCCGACAAGCCAGTGGGCGGCAAAAAAAAACTTCATCGAATGCCAAGTGCCTGCCGTTCCCAAGGATTACCTCCCCCGGGGCAGCCCTGCGCGCGCAGCGACACGAGGAGCGCTCGATCACGACACTGCGTCACCGCCTGAGCTACCAACTCATCGCGCGCCTGGGGCGATGTCCTTGCTGCGGCAGGGCAAGCGCAAGACACAACCTATGACACAGTAAGAATAGCGCCGGGCTGGCGACCCTCCCGGGGGCCTTGACACTGCGCCTTGCCGGCTTCGGCCGGCGCGGTGCCAGAATCTCCAGATCGTGTTTTCCGGCGTCTGACCCGTGAGCCACCCTGGCACTGTGATGTTCCGGCTGGCCCAGGCGCAAGAAGCGCGGACGATGGCCGAGATGTCGCGCGAGTTGATCGAGACCGGCCTGGGCTGGCGCTACACCCCGCCGCGCATGGCCGCGCTGATCGCCGACCCCGAAACCGTCACGCTGGTGGCCGGCAATGCCGCAGGCATCCAGGGTTTTGCGGTGATGCAATTCAGCGACGAGCACGCGCATCTGGCCTTGTTGTGTGTGGCCACAGCACAGCAGCGGCGCGGCATAGCGCGCCGTCTCACCGAGTGGCTGGTGGCGTCAGCCCAGGTGGCCGGCATCGCGTCGATAGCGCTTGAGGTGCGCGCCGACAATGTGGCGGCATTGGCCTTTTATCACCGGCTCGGCTTCACCGAGACTCGGCTGATACCCGGTTATTACAGCGGACAGATTGCGGCACGCCGCATGGTGCGATCACTGCGGCGAGATGCTGCGGTGCCCTGAAGCGGCGTTCAATTGACGCCCCGCCGCCTGCCATCAGGCCGCAGCGTCCAGCGCTGAG
>JAYWDK010000132.1:0-15857 GCA_043779845.1 Betaproteobacteria bacterium
GCGTGGTGGAACTGGATGCTGCCTTGATCCAGCCGCAAGTCACCTGGGGCACCAGCCCCGAGATGGTCTTGCCGGTGGACGGTCGCGTGCCCGACCCCGACAAAGAAAAAGACGCGGTGAAGCGCGACGCCATCGAGCGCGCGCTGGTCTACATGGGCCTGACGCCGAACAAGCCCATCACCGACATCCGCATCGACAAGGTCTTCATCGGCTCGTGCACCAACAGCCGCATCGAAGACCTGCGCGAGGCCGCTGCCGTGGTCAAGCGCGCCGGCCAGCGCGTGGCGGCCAACGTGAAGGTGGCAATGGTGGTGCCCGGTTCGGGCCAGGTGAAGGCGCAGGCAGAAGCCGAGGGCCTGCACACGATCTTCACCGCCGCCGGCTTCGAATGGCGCGAGCCCGGCTGCAGCATGTGCCTGGCCATGAACGCCGACAGGCTGGAACCCGGCGAACGCTGCGCCAGCACCAGCAACCGCAACTTCGAAGGCCGGCAGGGCGCGGGTGGCCGCACCCATCTGGTCAGCCCGGCGATGGCGGCGGCTGCTGCGCTGAATGGCCATTTCGTTGACGTCCGTCGCATCGGCTGAACAGGAGCAACACAGATGGAAGCTTTCACCCTCCACAAAGGTTTGGTCGCGCCAATGGACCGCGACAACGTCGACACCGACGCCATCATTCCCAAGCAGTTCCTGAAGTCGATTGCGCGTTCGGGCTTCGGCCCCAACCTGTTTGACGCCTGGCGCTACCTGGACCCGGGCGAGCCCGGCCAAGACCCGGCCAGCCGCAAGTCCAACCCCGACTTCGTGTTGAACCAGCCGCGCTACCAAGCAGGGCCCTCCGGTAGCCCGGGCGCTTCGATCCTGCTGGCGCGCAGCAACTTCGGTTGCGGTTCCAGCCGCGAACACGCGCCGTGGGCGCTGCAGCAGTACGGCTTCAAGGCGCTGATTGCGCCCAGCTACGCCGACATCTTCTTCAACAACTGCTACAAGAACGGCATCCTGCCCATCGTGCTGCCGGCCTCTCAGGTGGCCAACTTGTTCGACGAGGTCTTCGCTTTCCCGGGCTACCAATTGACGATTGATTTGCAGCGGCAAGTGGTCGTCAAGCCCGACGGCAGCGAACTGCCTTTCGACGTGGAGCCTTTCCGCAAATATTGCCTGGTCAACGGCTTCGACGACATCGGCCTGACGCTGCGCCATGCCGACAAGATCCGCGCCTTCGAGGCCGAACGCCTGGCGCGCATGCCCTGGCTGACCCAACGACAACTTTGAATCCGAGGAACGAGACATGAAGATTGCCATCCTGCCGGGCGACGGCATCGGCACCGAAATCGTCGAACAGGCCGTGCGCGTGATGAAGGTGCTGGACTTGAAGTTCGAGACCGAAACGGCTCTGGTCGGTGGTGCTGCTTTCGAGGCCCACGGCCACCCGCTGCCCGACAGCACGCTGCAACTGGCCAAGGACGCCGACGCGATTCTTTTCGGCGCGGTGGGTGACTGGAAGTTCGACAAGCTGGAACGCGCGCTGCGGCCTGAGCAGGCCATTCTGGGTTTGCGCAAGCACCTGGGTCTGTTCGCCAATTTCCGCCCGGCGCTGTGCTACGAGCAGCTGACGCATGCGTCGTCGCTGAAGCCCGAACTGGTGTCGGGCTTGGACATCCTGATCATTCGCGAGCTGACCGGCGACATCTATTTCGGCCAGCCGCGCGGCCGCCGCACGGCCATCGACGGCCACTTCCCCGGCGCCGAAGAAGCCTTCGACACCATGCGCTACAGCCGCCCGGAAATCGAGCGCATCGCGCACGTCGCCTTCCAGGCCGCCCGCCGGCGCAGCAAGAAGGTCACCTCGGTGGACAAGGCCAATGTGCTGGAGACCTTCCAGTTCTGGAAGGACGTGGTCACCGAGGTGCATGCCCAGTACCCCGACGTGGCGCTCGACCACATGTACGTGGACAACGCCGCGATGCAGCTGGTCAAGGCGCCCAAGGCGTTTGACGTGGTGGTCACGGGCAACATGTTTGGCGACATCCTGAGCGACGAGGCCGCCATGCTGACGGGCTCGATCGGCATGCTGCCGTCGGCGTCGCTCGACAAAAACAACAAGGGCTTGTACGAGCCCAGCCACGGCAGCGCGCCCGACATCGCCGGCAAGGGTGTTGCAAACCCGCTGGCTACAATCTTGTCCGCTGCCATGATGCTCCGCTACACGCTCAACCAGATCGACGCCGCCGACCGGATCCAATCCGCCGTCAGCGCGGTGCTGTCGGCTGGGCTGCGCACGGGCGATATTTGGTCCGAAGGCATGCGGCGGGTGGGCACGGTCGAGATGGGCAACGCCGTTGTTGCCGCGCTCGGCAAGACCTCCACCACCACGATTACCAAGAGCTGACGGCTCCGGATCAACTCGCCCCCTTCCTGGACCCCGGCGACGCGAGCCGGGTTGACGAAGGGGTCCGGATCTCACAGCAAAAGGCAACAAAATGGCACTCGTAGGATTGGTAGGCTGGCGCGGCATGGTCGGCTCGGTGTTGATGGATCGCATGTTGGCCGAGGGCGACTTTGCGCTGATCGAGCCGCTGTTTTTCTCCACCAGCAACGCGGGTGGCACTGCGCCGTCCATGGCAAAAAACGAGACCACGCTGCAAGACGCGTTTGACATCAACGCGCTCAAGCGCTGCGACATCATCCTGACCGCGCAAGGCGGCGACTACACCGCCGAGGTGTTCCCCAAGCTGCGCACGGCCGGCTGGGGCGGCCACTGGATTGATGCCGCGTCCACGCTGCGCATGGAACCCGACGCCGTCATCGTGCTCGATCCCGTCAACCTGCCCGTGATCAAGGCCTCGTTGGCCGCTGGCGGCCGCAACTGGGTGGGCGGCAACTGCACGGTGAGCTGCATGCTGATGGGCGTGGGCGCGCTGTACAAAGCCGGCTTGGTGGAGTGGATGAGCACGCAAACCTACCAGGCGGCCTCGGGTGGCGGCGCGCAGCACATGCGTGAGTTGCTCACGCAGTACGGCACGCTCAACGCGTCGGTGCGCTCGCTGCTGGACGACCCCAAGAGCGCCATTCTTGAAATCGACCGCCAGGTCATCGCCGCACAACGCGCCTTGAGCGCCGCCGAGACCGCCAACTTCGGCGTGCCATTGGGTGGCTCGCTGATCCCCTGGATCGACAAGGATCTGGGTATTGGCAAAAACCGGGATGAACCCGGTTGGGGCATTTCCAAGGAAGAGTGGAAGGGCATGGCCGAGACCAACAAGATCCTCGGTCAGGGCGAAGGTTTTGGCACCGCCGCCGTGCCAGTGGACGGGTTTTGCGTGCGCGTAGGCGCCATGCGCTGCCACAGCCAGGCGCTGACCTTCAAGCTCAAAAAAGATGTGCCCGTGGCCGACATCGAGGCCATGATCGCCACTGATAACGCCTGGGTCACCGTGGTGCCCAACACCCGCGAGGCCACGATTCGTGATCTCACGCCGGTGGCCGTGACCGGCACCATGACCATCCCGGTCGGGCGCATCCGCAAGCTGGCAATGGGCCCCGAGTACCTGGGTGCGTTCACCATCGGTGACCAGTTGCTGTGGGGCGCGGCCGAGCCGCTGCGCCGCATGCTGCGCATCCTGGTCGAAGACTGATTGCCCGTCTCGCGGGCCTGATTGCGCCGGCGCTTGGCCGCCTCAACGGCCAGCGGCGACAATGCGCGCGCAGGTCGCCTGCAGGGCCTCTGCCCCGTTGGGGCATGGCAACATAGCGGCTGTGTTGGCCACCGCAGCCCGGTTCACTGCCGGGCGCCGGTCTTGCCAGCCTTTATGCTCGTTGCAGTTTTGATTTTTGGCTTTTGATCGTGCCCAAATTTGGGCGTACAGCGTAGATTTGGGTGTGTATCCGGGCAGCGGCTCGGGGCCCCGATCTCACCTCGGGTGGCAAGGTTGCCCGGGGCCCGCTGGTGCTGTTGTGGAGACGCCTTGAAAAACCGCCCCTACCTTGCTGCCCGCACTGCGCTGGCAATGGCCGCTATTGCGGCTTTCAGCGCTGCGCCGTTTGAAGTTTTGGCCTTGGGCCTGGGCCGGCTCAACGTGCAGTCCGCGCTCGGTGAAGGCATGCGGGCCGAAATTGACATCACCAGTCTGTCGCCCGAAGAAGCGTCCACGCTGGTCGTGCGCATTGCATCGCCCGAGGCCTACCGCGCGGCGGGTGTTGACTACAACGCGGTGCTGTCTGCCACCCAAGCCACGGTGGCGCGGCGTGCTGACGGCCGGCCTTATCTGCGGGTCAGCAGTGATCGGGCCGTGCAAGAGCCGTTCATTGAAGTGATCGTTGAAATGAACTCGGCATCGGGCCGGCAGGTGCGTGAATTCACGCTGCTCTTTGACCCGCCGGGCAGCCGCAACGCACCGCCCGCGCAGGCCACCGCACCCGTGGCCACCGTGATGGGCGCCGCGCCCAACGCACCCGCGCAAGCACTTGACCGCAGCGCCGCACCTAGCGCCGCGCCCCGGCTCGCGCCAGTGGCGCGCCAGCCCGCTCCGTCGGCCGTGGCTGCCTTGCCCTCGCCCAGTGCGGTGGCCACCGCCAAGCCCATCGTGCCCAAGCCTTTGCCGGCGCCACGCCAGGCCGAGGCGCCGCAGGCCACCGCCCCGAACGGTCGGCGCTACCAAGTGCGAGGGGGTGACACGCTGTACCGCGTGGCGGCGCGCAACCAACAGGCCGGCGTGGCGCTGGACCAGATGCTGGTCGGTTTGTATCGCGCCAATCCTGACGCCTTCATTGAAAACAATGTCAACAAGCTGCGCGCGGGTGCGGTGCTGACCTTGCCGTCGGCCGATGAAGTGCGTGACCTCACCAGCGCCGATGCGCGGCGACTGATCAGCGCCCAGAGTGCCGATTTCAGCGCTTACCGCACTCGTCTGGCGCAAAGCGCACCACTGGCTCAGGCGCCCGATACCGGCCGTCAGGCGCAAGGCCGGGTGGAGGCCTCGGTGGATGACCGCAAACAGTCGGCGGCACCATCGCCCGACAAGCTCAAGCTCAGCGGCGGCGCCGTTAAAGCGTCGGCGCCCGAAGCCTCAAGTGCTGCGTCCGCCAAAGACAACGGCACCCGTGTGGCCGAGCTAACCCGCAATGTGGATGAGCTGAAAAAGCTCCAGCAAGGCGCAGCTGCCGCGCAGCAGGCGGCCTCCTCAGCCGCTGTGGCACCCGCAGCGCAGGCGGCGCTGCCGGCTCCGGTGGCCTCGATGGCCCAGGCCGCAGCGTCGGTGGTCGCGCCAGCCAGTGCGGTCACACCCGCCGTGCCGGTGCAGATAACGCCGCCTGTCCGGCCGCCCGTGGTTGCACCTGCAATGCCGCCAGCGCCCGAGCCCAGCGTGGTTGAATCCATCACCGGCAGCTCGTGGTTGCTGCCGGGCGCTGGCGTCTTGGCCTTGCTGCTGGCGGGGTTTGCGGCTTGGCGCCTTCGTGGGCGCTTCGCCAAGACCGCCAGCGAGACCTCGTTCCTTGAAAGCCGCATGCAACCGGATTCATTCTTCGGTGCCAGCGGTGGCCAGCGCATCGATACCCGTGAAGCAGGCAACAGCAATGCCAGCACCATGGGCTACTCGCTGAGCCAACTTGACGCCATCGGCGACGTTGATCCGGTTGCCGAGGCCGATGTTTACCTGGCCTACGGGCGTGACCTGCAAGCCGAAGAAATTCTCAAAGAAGCGATGCGGGCCTCGCCCGAGCGCTTGGCCGTGCGCACCAAGCTGCTGGAGGTTTACGCCAAGCGCCGTGACACCAAGGGCTTTGAGTTGTTGGCCACGCAGCTGTATGCGCTGACCAAGGGCATGGGCACCGATTGGGCCCGTGCCCAAGAGCTGGGCCGACCGATCGACCCCGACAACCAGCTCTACCAGCCGGGTGGCCACCCTGAGGAGATCATTCTTGACGGTGAGCGGGTGGTGGTTGAGCCCTTGGGCGCACCCACGCAGCCGTATTCCGAGATGTCGCAGCACACGCGTCCGCACAACGACGATGTTCAGCCGTCGCAGTTTGACGGTGCCACGCTGGATCTGGATCTCGACCTGGATCTTGATGCGGCCGAGGCCGTTGATACGCGGTTTTCTCCCGAGCTGACCCGGCCCATGGCGTCTTCGCCCCAGCACGCGCCTGATCGCGGCGTGGATTTTGACTTTGGTGAACGCACCCAGCCGCCCCTGCGCGCCCACCCGCCAGGGCCCCGAACGGTGACGGGTGTGCTGGATCTGGACTCGTTGGCCATGGATATTGATGATCGGGGTTTCACGCCTTCACGCTCACCCGCTTCGGCTGCGAGCCGCAGCGACGCCACGATTGACTTCAATGACTTTCCGGCCTCTCTGTCGGGCTCGTTGTCGGGCATGTTGCGCACCACGCCGGGCGGTCTGGATGACCTGTCGGCCGACGGTGGCGACCCCCTGGCGCGCAAGCTGGAGTTGGCCGAGGAATTCCGCCAGATCGGTGACTTGGAAGGCGCGCGTGATCTGCTCGAAGAAGTGGTGGCCAAGGCCAGCGGCACGCTGCGCGCCAAGGCGCGGGCCATGCTTGAAGCCCTGGGTTGATTCCATCAGGCACCAAGGGCACGGTTCGCGCGCGATGGCCAGGCCTGGCCCGATTTCCGGCGGCTGATTGCCGGCCAAGGTGCCCGGTATGAGCGCGAGCAAGCGAATCGCCTTGGGTATCAGCTACCGGGGCTCGGCCTACCACGGCTGGCAAAGCCAGCCTGATGGCCAGACCGTGCAAGACCATGTGGAGCGGGCGCTGTCCAAGTTTGCGGATGCGCCCGTGGTCACCGTGTGCGCGGGCCGCACCGATACCGGCGTTCACGCTTTCAACCAGGTGGTGCACCTTGACTGCCCGGTTCAACGTGACGCCAGTTCGTGGTTGCGGGGCACCAACCGCTACTTGCCCAGCGACATCGCCTTGCAGTGGTGCCGCGATGTGCCGGCGGATTTCCATGCACGTTTTTTGGCCCGTGGCCGCCGCTACCGCTACTTGCTGTTGGCGTCGCCTGTGCGGCCGGCGCTGGAGGCCGGCAGCGTGGGTTGGGTGTTCCGGGCCCTGGATGCCGACGCCATGAAACAAGCCGCCGCGTTGCTGGTGGGCGAGCATGATTTCAGCTCGTTCCGGTCATCAGCCTGCCAGGCCAAAAGCCCGGTCAAAACACTGCGGTCCATCAGCATCACCGCGCACGGTGCGTACTGGCGGATTGACTTTGACGGCTCGGCTTTTTTGCACCACATGGTGCGCAATATCATGGGTTGCCTGATTGCCGTGGGCGTGGGTCGCCATCCGCCGGGCTGGTTGGCCGAGGTGCTGGACGCACGCTGCCGTGATGCGGCGGCGCCTACTTTTGCCGCCGACGGCCTGTACTTTGGCGGGCCGTACTACGATGCCGAACTCGGCTTGCCCGAGCTCACGCCGGGCATGGATTGGGTGCCTTGATGGCTTTTCAACCGCTGATTGAAGGCGAGCGCCGAAATGTCTAAACGAACCCGCATCAAGATCTGCGGCCTCACGCGTGAGGCCGACGTGGCCGCCGCCGTGGCTGCCGGTGCCGACGCGATTGGCCTGGTTCTGTACGCCAAAAGCCCACGCGCCGTGAGCGTTAGGCGGGCTGCTGAATTGGTGCATGGTCTGCCGCCTTTTGTGGTGCCGGTTTGCTTGTTTGTCAATGCCGATGCGGCCTTGATCGACGAAGCCATGCTGGCCATGCCCAACGCGCTGATGCAGTTTCATGGTGACGAAACACCGGCCCAGTGCGAGGCTTTTTTTGAGCGCACCCGCCGGCCGTACCTGCGCGCCGCGCGCATGGTGCCGGGCTTCGATTTGATAAACTTTGCGTCCGCTCATGCGAGCGCCGCTGGCATCTTGGTCGACGCCCATGTCGACGGCTATGGCGGCGGTGGAAAGGCATTCGATTGGTCTCTTGTGCCACACAACGTGCCCCGTCCGGTCGTTTTGTCTGGTGGGTTGCATCCTGCAAACGTGATCGATGGCATCACGCAGCTGCGGCCCTGGGCCGTTGACGTGAGCTCTGGCGTTGAATCCGCCAAGGGCTTGAAAGACGCCGCGCTGATGCACCAGTTTTGCGACGCGGTGCGCGAAGCCGACGCGTTGATAGAGCAGCGCAGCGCCTGATATCGCGCTTCGGCATAACCCAATTCACCTCTGCCGGAGGTTGGCCGCAACCGTGGGCGTCAAGGCCCGCGCCAGCTACCCCGGCTTTGATCACAGGACAACTCTCGATGTTTGAATACCAACAACCCGATGCCCGCGGGCACTTCGGGCCTTACGGCGGCACGTTTGTGGCCGAGACCCTGGTTCACGCACTGGACGAGCTCAAAGAGGCCTACGCCCACTACAGCCAGGACGCCGAGTTCATGGCCGAGTACCGCCACGAGTTGGCGCACTTTGTGGGCCGGCCCAGCCCGGTCTATCACGCGGCGCGTTTGAGCCGTGAGCTCGGCGGCGCGCAAATCCACCTCAAGCGCGAAGACCTGAACCACACCGGCGCACACAAGATCAACAACACCATCGGCCAGGCTTTGTTGGCCAAACGCATGGGCAAACCACGCGTCATTGCCGAAACCGGCGCCGGCCAGCACGGCGTGGCCACCGCCACGATTTGCGCGCGCTACGGCATGGAGTGCGTGGTTTACATGGGCAGTGAAGACGTCAAGCGCCAAAGCCCCAACGTCTACCGCATGCACTTGCTGGGCGCCCGCGTGGTGCCAGTAGAGTCAGGCAGCAAGACGCTGAAAGACGCGCTCAACGAGGCCTTGCGCGATTGGGTAACCAACGTTGAGAACACGTTTTACATCATCGGCACCGTGGCCGGCCCGCACCCGTATCCGATGATGGTGCGTGATTTTCAGCGCGTGATCGGCGATGAGTGCCTGGTGCAGATGCCGGCGCAAATTGGCCGCCAGCCCGACGCGGTGATCGCCTGCGTGGGCGGCGGCAGCAACGCGATGGGCATTTTTTACCCCTACATCGCGCATGAAAACGTGCGCTTGATCGGCGTCGAGGCGGCTGGCTTGGGCCTGGACAGTGGCAAACACGCCGCCAGCCTGATTGCCGGCTCGCCCGGCGTGCTACACGGTAACCGCACCTATTTGCTGCAAGACGACAACGGCCAGATCACCGAAACGCACTCGATCTCGGCCGGTCTTGATTACCCCGGCGTGGGCCCCGAGCATTCGTTCCTGAAAGACATCGGCCGCGCCGAATACGTGGGCGCAACCGACGACGAGGCGCTGCAGGCCTTCCATCGCCTGTGCCGCACCGAGGGCATCATCCCCGCGCTCGAATCCAGCCACGCGGTGGCCTACGCCATGAAACTGGCCGCCACCATGAAGCCCGATCAGCACTTGTTGGTCAATTTGTCCGGGCGGGGTGACAAGGACATTGGCACCGTCGCCGACCTGTCGGGTGCCGAGTTTTATTGCCGGCCGTCATGCAAAGGGCAGACGGTCAAGGGCGGTGTGCAGACGATCGATGTGACGGGCGCGGCGTCGGGCCGCCCCAAGCAAGCCAGCGTCCCCCTGGGGGACAGGGCGACGTTTTTGTCGGCCGAGGGGCAAAAATCGTGAGCCGCATTGCCGCCACGTTGGGTGCGCTCAAAGCGCAAGGCCGCAAGGCGCTGATTCCCTATGTCACCGCCGGTGATCCTTATGCCGATGCCACCACCGAAATCATGCTGGCGCTGGCCGATGGCGGCGCCGACATCATCGAGCTGGGCGTGCCTTTTTCAGACCCGATGGCCGACGGCCCGGTGATCGCCCAGGCCAGTGAACGCGCTTTGCAACGTGGCATCGGTCTGACCCAGGTGCTGGCCTACGTGCGTGATTTCCGCGTTGCCAACGCCGCCACGCCCGTGGTGCTGATGGGTTATGCCAATCCGGTTGAGCGTTATGACCAGCGCCACGGCGCGGGTTCGTTCATCCGTGACGCGGCTGCGGCCGGCGTCGATGGTTTGTTGATCGTCGACTACCCGCCGGAAGAGTGCGAGGTGTTCGCCGCCGACCTCAAAACCGCTGGCCTGGACTTGATTTTTTTGCTGGCGCCCACGTCCACCGAGGCGCGCATCCGCGAGGTGGGCCGCATCGCCACCGGCTACGTTTATTACGTCTCGCTCAAGGGCGTGACCGGCGCGGGCCACCTGGATACCGATGCCGTGGCAGAAGCCGTGCCACGGATTCGCGCGCATGTCAAGGTGCCGGTTGGGGTAGGCTTCGGCATTCGAGATGCCACAACCGCCCAAGCCGTGGGGCGGGTATCGGATGCGGTGGTGATTGGCTCAAAGCTGGTGCAGATCCTGCTCGAGCAACCCCGAGAAAGCGTTGCCGCTGCCGGCAAAGCCTTCATGGCCGAGATCCGCGCTGCACTCGACGAGATTTGACCGAACACGCAGATTGAACACGCAGACCGAACACGCCTCAATCAACCGGAGAGCAACGCATGAGTTGGCTTGAAAAACTACTGCCGCCCAAGATCAAACAAACCGATCCGGCCGAGCGCCGCTCGGTGCCTGAAGGCTTGTGGATCAAATGCCCGGCCTGCGAGACCGTGCTCTACAACACCGACTTGGCGCAAAACGTCAATGTTTGCCCCAAGTGTGGCCACCACCACCGCATTGGCGCGCGGGCGCGCCTGGATGCATTTCTGGACGCCGAAGGCCGCTACGAATTGGGCCAGGAAGTGGTGCCCGTGGATCCACTCAAGTTCAAGGACAGCCGCAAGTACACCGAGCGCCTGAAAGACGCACTCGAATCCACCGGTGAAACCGACGCCATGGTGGTGATGGGTGGCGCCGTGATGAGCGTGCCGCTGGTGGCCGCGTGTTTTGAGTTTGATTTCATGGGCGGCTCGATGGGCTCGGTGGTGGGCGAGCGCTTTGTGCGCGGGGTCGAGGCGGCCATCGGGCAAAAAGTGCCGTTTGTGTGCTTCACCGCCACCGGTGGCGCGCGCATGCAGGAGGGCTTGTTCAGCCTGTTCCAGATGGCCAAGACCAACGCCGCGCTCACCCACCTGGCCAAAGCCAGGCTGCCCTTCATCAGCGTGCTCACCGACCCTACGATGGGCGGTGTATCAGCCAGCTTTGCGTTTTTGGGCGACGTGGTGATTGCCGAGCCCAAGGCGCTGGTCGGGTTTGCCGGGCCACGCGTGATCGAGAACACCGTGCGCGAGATCCTGCCCGAAGGCTTTCAGCGCGCCGAGTTTTTGCTGCAAAAAGGCGCTGTCGATCAAATCGTGGATCGCCGCCAACTGCGGCCCACGATCGCGCAAATGCTGGCCATGCTGCAACGCCAAAGCGCTGACGCGGTAGCTTGATCCGGCAACCCGCCGCAGCCGTTTATCTGCCGGGCCCACCCGGGCTCACCCGGGCCCGGTTTTGTTTTCAAGAGCCCATGACAAACCCCACCACGCTGGCCGGCTGGCTTGCCCATTGCGAGCATCTGCACCCCGTCACCATTGACATGACGCTGGACCGCGTGATGGCCGTGCGCGACCGCATGCGCCTGCGCTTCAACGTGCCCGTGATCAGCGTGGCGGGCACCAATGGCAAGGGCTCGTCCTGCGCCATGCTCGAAGCCATTGCGCTGCAAGCCGGCTACCGCGTGGGCCTGTACATCAAGCCGCATCTGGTGCATTTTGAAGAGCGCTGCCGCATCAATGGCGACCTTGCCACCGAGCTGTCCTTGCTGCCGCACTTCGAGGCGGTGGAGGCGGCCCGCCAGGACATCACGCTGACCTGGTTCGAGTTCACCACGCTGGCCATCATGCGGGCGCTGGCCGAGGCGCCGCTTGATCTGGTGATCCTGGAGGTGGGCATGGGCGGGCGTCTGGACGCCGTCAACGCGGTGGATGCCGATTGCGCCTTGATCACCAGCATTGCGCTGGACCACACCGAGTTTCTGGGCGCCGACCGCGAAGCCATCGCGTTTGAGAAAGCCGGCATCGTGCGCGCCGGCTGCCCGGTGGTGGTGAGTGACCCGGAGCCGCCGGCTGCCTTGCAGGCCCGGGCCGACGCCGTGGGCGCTGATTTGTGGCGCTTGGGGCGTGATTTCAACTTTCAGGGTGACAAGCAGCAATGGGCCTGGCGCGGCCGGCTGCAGCGCTTCAGCGGCCTGGCCTACCCGGCCTTGCGGGGCGCCAACCAGTTGATCAACGCGGCCGGCGTGCTGGCGGTGTTTGAAGCGCTGCGTGAGCGCCTGCCGATCAACGCCCAGGCGGTGCGCAACGGCTTGGCCATGGTCGAGTTGCCCGGCCGATTCCAGATCGTGCCGGGCCAACCGGCAGTGGTATTGGACGTGGCGCACAACCCGCAGTCGGTGGCGGCGCTGGCGCTCAATCTTGATCAGATGGGCTACTTTCCGCAGACCCACGCGGTGTTTGGCGCCATGCGCGACAAGGACCTGGCTCACTTGTTGCCCCATCTGGTGCCCTTGGTGGATCACTGGTATGTCACCGATTTGCCCACACCACGGGCGGCCAGCGCGGCGGAGTTGGCGGTCGAAGTGGCGGCCGTGCTGCGGGGCGCCGGCGGTGCCCGCAAAGTCACCATCACCCAGCACGCGTCGCCCGATTTGGCAATGCGCGCAGCAGCGGCCGCCGCAGACCCGGCTGATAGAATCGTGGTCTTTGGTTCCTTCTATACCGTGGGTGGGGTTTTGAAATCCGGGGTGCTTAAAAACGGGTTTCCAAACGACGCCGCGCCCAGGTCAGGCACCGTGCAACCGGGCTGATTCAGCGTCGAATTTGGTTCGCTGGCACAAAATTTTGGCCAAACAAGGCGGCTTGGCAACAACCGCCGTGGCCAACTTCGTGAAGCCCGTGCGCACACGGTCAAACCCTCTCATCACTCGGCGGCGGCCTCATCTCCGCCAGTCGCTCCCGCATGGGCCTGCTGTCAATTTTCAAGCGTAAATCTGATGCCGGCGAGCCGGCAGCCCAGGCGCCTGCCTCGGCAATGCCCGACGGCGTGGCGGCTGCGCGCATCCGCGCACGCCGCAGGCTGATTGGCGCCACCGTTTTGTTGGGTTTGGGCGTGATCGGCTTCCCGCTGCTGTTTGAAACGCAGCCTCGGCCCATCGCCTTGAACATCCCCATCGAGATCCCTCGCAAGGACGGCGCACCGCCGCTGGTTGTGCCCGCCGCCACGCGGCCGATGTCACCCGCTTCTGCGGCCGTTTTGGGCGCTGGCCAGCTTGCCGAGCATGCCGCCGATGGCCCTGCCGCATCGACTGAAATCACTGAGCGGTCGGCCGATCAAGGCCGTGAATTGGCGCCACCGGTGGCGGCCGTGGCTTCGGTCGCCTCGCCCAAAACTGCGGCAGTGGCGCCGCGTGTGCGGCCGGAGTCCGTGCACGTTGCCGAGCCCACGCAAGCCGTCGCCAAACCGCCCAAGCCGGCCGCCTCCAAAACGGCCCCGATCACGCCCACGCCCAGGCCGCCCGCCACCAAACCCGACGACGCCGCACGCGCCCGCGCCTTGCTTGACGGCAAAACGGAATTCGCGCGCGTGGTGGTCCAGGTGGGGGCCTACACCGATCCCCAGAAGCTGCTGGATGCCCGTCACAAGGTTGAACGCTTGGGACTAAAAACCTATACCCAAGTGGTCACCACCGACGCCGGCAGGCGCACCCGCGTGCGTGTGGGTCCGTTTGCCAATCGCGCTGAAGCCGACAAGGCAGCGGCCCGTATCAAGGCCGCTGGCCTGCCGGCGGCCATCCTCGCGCTGTGACTGACTTGGCCGCGCTCGGCGGGGTGGATCTGGCGCTGCTGGCGGTGTTGGTGTTTTCAGTCGCCGTGGGTTTGTGGCGCGGCCTGGTCTTCGAGTTGATGTCCTTGGTGGGCTGGGTCGTGGCCTACGTGGCGGCCCAGGTTTTTGCACCGCAAGTGTCCACATTCATCCCCATCGGCACGCCGGGCTCCGCACTGCATCTGGGCGCGGCCATGGCCATCACTTTCATTGGCACCCTGTTTGTCTGGACCTTGTTGGCGCGTTTGTTGCGCTTGGTGATACGGGCCACGCCCTTGACCCTGATCGACCGCGCGCTGGGCGCCGCTTTTGGCCTGTTACGGGGTGCCGTGGTGTTGCTGGCCTTGGCCACCGTGATGGCCTTGACGCCGGCCGTGCGGTCAAATGCCTGGCTGGATTCACGGGGCGCCGCCTGGCTGGGCTCGGCGTTGCAAGTTCTCAAGCCCTTTTTGCCGGGCGCGGTGGTGCAGCACCTGCCGGCCTGAGCGTTGTTCCCTTTCCCCCCGACTTACTAGGACACAACCACCATGTGCGGCATCGTTGGCGCGATCTCAAAAGCCCCGGTCAATCAGCTGATCTATGACGCCTTGCTGCTGTTGCAGCATCGTGGCCAAGATGCTGCGGGCATCGTCACCATGCAGGGCACGCAGTGCTTCATGCACAAGGCGCGGGGCATGGTCAAAGACGTGTTTCGCACCCGCAACATGCGGGCCTTGCCTGGCCCGGTGGGCCTGGGCCAGGTGCGCTACCCCACCGCCGGCAATGCGTTCAACGAAGAAGAGGCGCAGCCCTTTTACGTCAACGCGCCCTACGGCATCGTGCTGGTGCACAACGGCAACCTCACCAACGCCCACGCGCTCAAGCAAGAGCTGTTTGATGTTGATCGCCGCCACATCAACACCGGCAGCGACACCGAGGTGCTGATCAACGTGCTGGCCCATGAGATGGAGCAGGTTGGCCGCAACGTGCCCCTAACGCCTGAACTGATCTTCCGCGCCGTCAGCGCGGTGCACAAACGCATTCGCGGCTCGTACGCGGTGATCGCGCTGATCGCGGGCTATGGCCTGCTCGCTTTTCGCGATCCGTACGGCATCCGGCCGCTGGTATTTGGTGAGGCCGAGCTGCCCGCAGCCGATGGCGGTGGCAAGAGCGTGATGGTGGCCAGCGAGACCGTGGCGCTTGAGGGCACGGGCCACAAAACCGTGCGCGACGTGGCACCGGGCGAGGCCATTTTCATCGATCAATCCGGCCAGTTGCACAGCCAGCAGTGCGCCGAGTCGCCGTCGCTGCACCCTTGCATGTTTGAGTACGTGTACCTGGCGCGGCCCGATTCGGTGATGGACGGCATCTCGGTCTACCAGGCCCGCCTGAACCTGGGTGAAAGCCTGGCGCAGCGGGTGATCAACGCCATGCCGCCATCCGACATCGACGTGGTGATCCCGATCCCCGAATCCAGCCGGCCATCCGCCATGCAGCTGGCGCAAAAGATCGGTAAACCTTATCGCGAGGGTTTCGTCAAAAACCGCTACGTGGGCCGCACCTTCATCATGCCGGGCCAGCAGGCGCGCAAAAAAAGCGTGCGCCAAAAGCTCAACGCCATTTCGATGGAGTTCAAGGGCCGCAACGTGTTGCTGGTTGATGATTCGATCGTGCGGGGCACCACCAGCAAGGAGATCGTGCAGATGGCGCGCGAGGCCGGCGCGCGCAAGGTGTACATGGCCTCGGCCGCGCCGCCGGTGCGATTCCCCAATGTCTACGGCATCGACATGCCGACCAAGGGCGAACTCATCGCGCATGACCGCAGCATCGAGGAGATCCGCCAGTTCATCGGTGCCGACGCCTTGATCTACCAGGACGTGGACGCGATGAAGCGCGTGATTCGCGCGCTAAATCCCAGGCTCGCGGGTCTGGAGGCTTCTTGCTTCGATGGCTGCTACGTCACCGGCGACGTGACAGCCGAAGATTTCGAGATGCTCGCGGCGCAGCGTCCGCTGCAGCTCGAGGAAGACGGCGAACTGGCTTCACGCCTGGCGCTGCAAAGCGAGACGGAGTCCTGATGGCCGCCCACGAACCCAAGC
>JAYWDK010000133.1:0-15856 GCA_043779845.1 Betaproteobacteria bacterium
GCGCGCGCTGATGATGTCTCGCGGTGCCAGCGACGCCGACGCCAAGACCTTCCGCCAGACCTCGTACGAGGAATATCTCGCGCGGCTTCGACCCAAGCTCACCGGCGACGCGATCGGCGTCGTCGTCGCCGAGGGCGAGATCGTCGACGGCACGGCACCTGCCGGAACGATCGGCGGCCTGTCGACGGCCAACCTCATCAGGAAGGCGCGCAACGACGACAAAATCAAGGCGATCGTGCTGCGTGTGAGCTCGCCGGGCGGCAGCGTCTTCGGCTCCGAGATCGTGCGGCGCGAGCTCGAGCTGACCCGCGCTGCCGGCAAGCCCGTCGTCGTCTCGATGGGCGACGTGGCGGCCTCGGGTGGCTACTGGATATCGATGTCGGCCGACGAGGTGATCGCCGACGCGGCCACCATCACCGGCTCGATCGGCGTGTTTGCCATGCTGCCCACCGCCGAGGGCCTGATGGCCAAGCTGCCGGTGCACACCGAGGGCCACGGCACCACCTGGTTGAGCAATGCCTACGATCCCCGCCGTGCGCTCGACCCGCGCCTGGGCGCGCTGGTGCAATCGGCCATTGGCCACATTTACAGCCAATTCACCACCCTGGCCGCCCAGGCCCGCAAGACCACGCCCGAGGCGATAGACGCCGTGGCCCAGGGCCGCGTGTGGACGGGCGAGCAGGCCCGCGCACGTGGCCTGGTGGACCGCATTGGCAGCTATGGCGACGCGCTGGACGCCGCCGCCGGCCGGGCCAAGCTGGCCAAGGGCTACCGCGTGGCCTACCTTGAACGTGAGCCCGGGCGCTTGACCCGCGTGCTGGACCTGCTGGGCGTGCAAGCCGTGGCGGCGGCGCTGCTGGACGACGCCGTGGCGCCCATCGCCAAATTGGGCCAAATCGCCAACCAAGCCGCCGGCCCGGCCGCAGCGCTGGGGGCCGCCGTGCTGCCGGGTTGGCAACAAGACTTTGCCTGGCTGACCGAGCTGATGGCGCAGCACCAGCCCTTTGCGGCGGCGGTGCATTGCCTGTGCACGCCGCCGTAAAACGGGGCTGCATCCCTGACCCGCTGGTGCGCCAGGGCGCTGAGTTGGGCGCCCCCGGCTCAGCCGCCCGCCAGCGCCTCGTCCAGCGCCTCAATCCAGTGCTTGACCGGCACGGCCGTGCCACTTTGCAGGTGTTGGATGCAGCCGATGTTGGCCGAGACGATGGCCGCCGGTTGCAGCTCGGCCAGGTTCATCAGCTTGCGGTCACGCAGCTGGTGCGACAGCTCGGGTTGCAGCACGCTGTAGGTGCCGGCCGAGCCGCAGCACAGGTGGCTCTCGTTGGTGGCCACGGCCACGTCAAAGCCCAGCTCGCGCAGGCCGGCCTCCACGCCGCCACGCAGCTGCTGGCCGTGTTGCAGCGTGCAGGGCGGGTGGAACGCCAGGCGCTCACGTTGCCTGATGGGCGCCGGCGGCGAGCCCAGGGGCCGCGTGGGGCCGGCAATCCGGGGCTTGAGCGCGGCCACGATGTCGGGCAACAGCTCGCTCAGATCACGGGTTAGCGCACTCACGCGGGCGGCCTTGTCGGCGTAGTCGGGGTCGTGCGCCAGGGCGTGGCCGTAATCTTTGACAGTGGCGCCGCAGCCCGAGGCGTTCATGACGATGGCTTCCACCGCGCCGCTGCTCACTTGCGGCCACCAGGCGTCGATGTTGCGGCGCATGTCGGCCAGGCCGCCTGCCTGATCGCCCAGGTGGGCGCGGATGGCGCCGCAGCAACGCGCCTCGTCGGCCACCAGGGTCTGGATGCCGGCGGCGTCCAGCACGCGGGCGGTGGCCGAGTTGATGTTGGGCATCATGGCCGGCTGCACGCAGCCCATCAGCATCAGCACCTTGCGTGCATGTTCACGCTGCGGCCACAGCTTGGCGCGTGGGTGGCTGGCGCCGGGCACCTTGTCTTTCAGCGCGGCGGGCACCAGCGGGCGCGCCAGTTTGCCCAGCGCCATGGCGGGCTTGAACAAGGGCGACGTGAGCCCCTCTTTGAGCAACCAGCGCACCGCGCGCTCGGCCGGTGGCCGTGGCACTTTGGCGTCCACGATGCGCCGGCCGATCTCCACCAGGTGGCCGTATTGCACGCCGCTCGGGCAGGTGGATTCACAGTTGCGGCAGGTCAGGCAGCGGTCCAGGTGCAGCTGGGTGGCGCGTGTGGGCGCGGCACCTTCCAGCACTTGCTTCATCAAGTAGATGCGCCCGCGTGGGCCGTCCAGCTCATCGCCCAGCAGTTGGTAGGTGGGGCAGGTGGCGGTGCAAAAGCCGCAGTGCACACACTTGCGCAAGATGGCTTCGGCGGCGTCACCGTCGGGCGTGCCTTGGTATTCGGGAGCGAGTGCGGTTTGCATGGGTGGGCGGCGAAAGTAAGGGGCGGTGAAGCCGTGAATGGGGGCGGGGCTGAGCGGGGATCTTGCCGTGGTCAAGGAGCCGGCGACGTCAGCGCGTGAACCAGTGGCCGAGCACCGAGCCCAGCCAGGGTGCCAAGGTCGGCATCAACAACGAGGCCAGCACCACCTGCAAGCCCAAGGCCAAACCGGCATAGGCGCCGGCATCGGGGTGAACTTGCAGCGCACGCGCCGCGCCAATGCCGTGCGCGGCGGTGCCCAGCGCAAAACCGCGCACTTCGGGCGAGGTGATGTGCAGCGCGTCAAACAGGTATTTGCCGCTGACCGCGCCCACCAGGCCGGTGAGCACGGCCAGCACGGCGGCCAGCGCGGGGATGCCGCCCAGTTGCTCGGCAATGCCCATGGCCACCGGCGCGGTAACGGACTTGGGCGCCAGCGAGCGCAGCACCTCGTCGGGCAGGCCCAGCGCCCAACCGATGGCCACGGCGCTGCCAGCGGCGGCCACCCCCCCGGCCAGCGCGGCGCCCAGCAAGGCGGGGCCACGCGCGCGCAATTGCGCCCGCCGCTGCCACATCGGCCAGCCCAGCGCCACCACGGCGGGGCCGAGCAAAAAGTGGATGAACTGCGCACCCGAGAAGTAGGTGGGATACGGCGTGCCGCTGAGCGACAACAGCGTGGCCAAGGCCAATACCGTCCAGAGCACCGGGTTGGCCCAGGGCGCGTGGCCGGCGCGCACGTACAGCGCAAGCGCTGCCACATAACACGCGATAGTGGCGGTCAGGCCAAACAAGGGCGTGGCCGACAGGTAAACCCAGAGCTGCACGAAGTCTTGCATCGGGGGCTTCATGTCAGGCCGATCCTGCGCCTGGGCCGGGCGTTTCAAGATGGGGTTGTGGTGGCAGCAAGGCGCGCAGCACCAGCGCCGTGACGGCCAAGCCGATCCAGGTGGACAACAGCAGCGTGGCCAGCATGCGCCCGCCATATTGGGCGATCAGCGGCAGGTGCGTCATCACGCCCACGCCCACCGGCACAAACAGCAGCGACAAGTGGGCGAGCAGCGCGCCCGCAGCCGTGGCCACCGGCGCGTGCAGGCGCTGCCAGGTCAGCGCGGCGGCCAGCAGCAACATGCCCAGCACCGGGCCAGGCAGCGCCAAGCCGGCCTTGCGCAGCAACAGCGCCAGCGCCTCGCCCAGGGATTGGCACAACAGCAAGCAGGCCAGGCCTTGCAGCAAGGCCACGCCCGTGCCGGCGCCGGGGCTGGCGATGGTGTTTTTGTCCGTCACGCAGGCCCCGCCAGTTGAGCCCGGCCCAGCGCCGCATCAGTGCCTGCCAGTTGGTATTGCAGCACCCAGTAGTGCTCGTAGCAGATCCATTGCGGGTGGCTGGCGCGTGGGCCCAGCGTGGCAAATACCTGTTTTGCCGTGGGAAAGTTCTTCAGCACCTCTTGCGAGCTGCCATCGTCCAGCGGTCGCTGCTGGTAGGTGTTGCCCGCGTCGTCGTGGCGGCTGATGGGCGTGCTGCTGCCGGGCACAAAGCGGTTGTCCAGCATCACCACCGTGGCGCCGGGCGACAGCCGGGCGTGCAGGGTGTCCAGCCAGGCCGGCAGCTTGGCCAGCGGCACGTGGCTCCACCAGAAACCAGCAAACGCGGCATCGAATGTCTCGTCACCCAACTCGTTCAACGTAAAGGCGTCCACGGTCTGGAATCGCACCTTGCCCGCTGGCATGGTTTTGGCCTGCGCCACGGCCAGCGTCTCGGGGTTCAAGTCGGTGGCGCGCCAGTGCTGGGCCAGGGCCGCGCCGTGTGGCGTCCACCAACCGGTGCCGCAAGCCAGCTCCAGCACCCGGCGGCCGATGAACTGCCGCGCCAGCCAGGCCGCCATTGCGCGCAGGTCGGATTGGCGCTCGGGCTTGAGGTACACCCGCTCGTAGGTGGCCGCTCGCTTGGCGTAATAGGTGGCCATGCTTTGCGCGGTGGCTGCGGTGGTGGGCGTGGGCACGGGCGTGGCCATCACAAACCCGGGTAAAACCGACCGGGGTTGAAGAGGCGGTCGGGGTCAAAGGCCAGCTTGAGTTCGTGGTGGATGCGCTGCAGCGGCGCCGACAAGGGCGCCATCGCGCCGCCCGACTTGTTGCCCCTGAACACCGTGGCGTGACCACCCGCGCTGGCCGCCGCCGCGCGCACGCTGGTGGCGGGGGCCTCGCTGAGCAACCAGCGCTGCGCGCCGCCCCATTCCAGCATCTGCTCGCCCGGCAGCACCAGGGGCGCAGCGGTTTGCGGCAAGCCCAGGCGCCACAGCGTGGCGCCGGCGGCCACGGCGGGGCCGGCGTCGGTGAAAAACTCGTCGGTTTGATCACGCAGCCCGGCCCAGAACGCGGCGGCTATGTGATCGTCCACGGGCTCGCCGCCCAGTTTTTTGGCGGCCGAGCGCACGGCCGCCACGGCGCCCGACAGGCGCAGCACCAGCGTGTCGTTCCACCACGCGCTGGCGTTGATGGGCAGCGGCTGGCCACCCCAGGTGTTGAGCTGTTTGAGGGCGGCGGCCTGGTTCCAGTCAAAGCGCAGCGTGGTGGTGGCGGGGGCCACGGGCAGCACCTTGAGCGACACCTCGCAGATCACGCCCAGCAAGCCCATCGAGCCCGCCAGCAGGCGCGACACGTCGTAGCCGGCGACGTTTTTCATGACCTGGCCGCCAAAGCTCAGCACCTCGGCGCGGCCGTTCAGCAAGCAAGCGCCCAACACGTAATCACGCAGGCCACCCACGGCGGCGCGCGCCGGGCCCGCCAGGCCCGCAGCCACCATGCCGCCGACCGTGCCACCCATCGTGCCGTGATCCCCACCCTCGGCCGCAAACCGGGGCGGCTCAAACGGCAGGCACTGGCCTTGTTCGGCCAAGGCGGCCTCCAGCTCGGCCAAGGGCGTGCCGGCGCGCACGGTCACCACCAACTCGCTGGGCTCGTAGCTGCTGATGCCGCGCAGCGCACGCACGTCCAGGCTGGCCAGGCCCGCCGGCACGGCCTCGCCGTAAAACGCCTTGGTATTGCCGCCGGTGATGTTGAGCCGGGTTTTGTCGGCGCGGGCGGCGCGCACGCGCTCGACCAGGTTGTTCAGGGCGGTATCAGTCATGTTCATGGGGTAGGGTCGTTGGCGCTTGGCTCATTCCGCGAGTCCTTGTGCAAGCTCGCGCACGGCCCGCTGCAAAAACGCCGCCATTTGCGCTTTGTCCGGCAATTGCACCTGGTAGCGCGAGACAAACAGCTGGTTGGCCATGCCGGCCAGCGCAAATTCAACCAGCTCGTGGTTCTTGGCGGTGCACAGCAGGATGCCGATCGGCGGCTGGTCGCCCGCGCTCAACTCATGCTGCTGGTAGTAGCTGACATAGGCGTTGAGTTGGCCCAGATGCTGGTGCTGGAAGGCATCGTTTTTCAGCTCGATCAGCACGTGACACTTCAAGACGCGGTGGTAAAAAACCAGGTCGACAAAAAAGTGCTCGCCACCGATCAGCAATCGCTTTTGCCGCGCTTCAAAGCAAAAACCGTGGCCCAGCTCCAGCAAAAAGGCTTGCAGCTTGTCGAGCAAGGCGTCTTCCAACTGGCCTTCGCTCACCGCCTCCTCGGGCTTCAGGCCCAAGAACTCAAACACGTAAGGGTCGCGGATGAATTGAATTGCAGAGGACGGCGCGGCACGCGCATCGGCCTGGTCTTGGGTTTGTTGGGCCAAGGTTTGCGGGTGGGTGGACAGGCCGCTGCGCTGGTAGTACTGGGTGGCAATTTGGCGCTTGAGTTCACGCACCGACCAGCGGCCCCGCAAGGCTTCAACCTCGTAAAACACGCGCTGGGTGGCGTCATTCAATTCAACCAATGGCTCCAGGTGGCTGTACGACAAGCGGGTGATCAACAACTCAGGGTCGGGCGCCAAGGTGGCGCTGCCGGCGTCGAAAAGTGTGGACAGCGTCGGCACTCTTTCCTTGGGCTGCTGAGGCAGCGCCAGGCCCGCAGCCCGCACTGCCAAAAGTGCCGACGGTGTGCGCACCATTTGCGGGTAAGCACGGTAGAAGGCCAAATAGTTGTAAAGCTGACGCCGGCCGCTGTTGCTGACACCCTGCGTTCGCAGCTCCTTGGCCAGCTCGGGCAATAGCTTGTCACCATAGCGGGCGCGGTCGGCGCCGCCCAATTCAAACTCGGCAATTCGCCAGCCAATGAACCAGTTGCGCAGCGTCAGGCTGATGTTGACAGCACGCGCGGCCTGGGTGGCCAGCGCTTGATCCGCTTGCTGAATGGCCAAAACCAAGGCACCGAAGCTGCCGTGCTCAGCTTGCATGGCCCCGCCCCGCCAGCTTCTCGCGAAGATTGACCCCTGCGTTCACGTACGCCCCCTTGACGTCCTCAAAACCGCTCCAGCTCAGGAAACGGCAATAGCCCTTTTTTGACATGCATGCGGCCGTACTCGGCGCAGCGGTGCAGCGTGGGGATCACCTTGCCGGGGTTGAGCAGGCCCGCCGGGTCAAACGCGCGCTTGACGGCAAACATCTGCTCGCGCTCTTCAGGTGAAAACTGCACGCACATCGAGCTGAGCTTCTCAACGCCCACGCCGTGCTCACCGGTGATGGTGCCGCCCAGGGCCACGCTGGTTTCCAGGATCTCGGCACCAAACAGCTCGCAGCGGTGCATCTGGTCAGGGTCATTGGCGTCAAACAGGATCAGCGGGTGCAGGTTGCCGTCGCCGGCATGGAACACGTTGCAGCAGCGCAGCCCATATTTGATCTCCATCGCGGCGATGGCGATCAGGATGTCGGCCAGCTTTTTGCGGGGGATGGTGGAGTCCATGCACATGTAGTCGGGGCTGATGCGCCCCGACGCGGGGAAGGCGTTTTTGCGGCCGCTCCAGAAGCGCAGGCGCTGCGCTTCGTTTTCGCTCACTGCGACTCGGCTGGCGCCATGGGCTTGCAGCACGGCCAGCATGCGGCCGATTTCCTCGGCCACCTCCTCGGGTGTGCCGTCGCTCTCGCACAGCAGGATGGCGGCGGCATCCAGGTCATAGCCGGCGTGCACAAAGTCTTCAACGGCGGCCGTCATGGGCTTGTCCATCATCTCCAGCCCGGCCGGGATGATGCCTGCGGCGATGATGGCGGCCACGGCGTCACCGGCCGCGCGGATGTCATCAAAACTGGCCATGATGCAGCGCGCCACCTGCGGTTTGGGGCACAGCTTGACGGTGACCTCGAGCGTCACGGCCAGCATGCCCTCGCTGCCCACCACCACGGCCAGCAGATCAAGGCCGGGCGCGTCGAGTGCGTCGCCGCCAAACTCAAGCAGCTCACCCTCGACGGTAAAGCCGCGCACCTTGAGCACGTTGTGCAGCGTGAGCCCGTATTTGAGGCAGTGCACGCCGCCGGAGTTTTCAGCCACGTTGCCGCCAATCGTGCAGGCGATCTGGCTGCTGGGGTCGGGCGCGTAATACAGGCCGTGGGGCGCGGCGGCCTCGCTGATGGCCAGGTTGCGCACGCCGCACTGCACGCGCGCGGTGCGGGCCAAAACATCGAGCTTGATGATCTTGTTGAACTTGGCCAGCGACATCGTCACGCCCAGCGCGTGGGGCATGGCGCCCCCGCTCAAGCCCGTGCCCGCGCCACGCGCCACCAGCGGCACACGCAGCGCGTGGCAGGCCTTGAGCACGGCGGCCACTTGCGCCTCGGTCTCGGGCAGGGCCACTGCCAGCGGCAGCTCGCGGTAGGCGGTGAGGCCATCGCACTCGTAGGGCACCGTGTCTTCACGGCGGTACAGCAGCGCGTGGGCCGGCAGCACGGCGCCTAGCGCGGCCACCACCTCGGCCTGGCGCGCGGCGCGCTGGGCGGCAGTGGGCGCCGGGTCAATGGCGGCAGCAGCGGCAGTGGGGGCGTTCATCGGCGGTCTCGAGGTTGTAGCGCGCCGCAAAAGCGGCGCATTTTTGAATGCGCAACTGTAAGCAGTTTGCGGCCTGGTATTGAGCCGCATCCGTCATGTCGCTTCCACCTTGCGGGTGGGTTATCCGGCCAGCGACACAGTCAAAAACGCGGCCGGACAAACCGGCTCTACTTGCCCACCACCATCAGCGTGAACGGCCACACATAGGCTTGCATCGTCACGTACAAGCCCACCAGGCAGGCCAGCGCGATGGAGTGGAAAAACACGTAGCGCAGGATGTCGCCTTCATGGTCGAACCAGCGCGTGGCGGTGGACACCACCACGATGGATTGCGCGTCGATCATCTTGCCCATCACGCCGCCCGAACTGTTGGCCGCACCCATCAGGTTGGGGCTCAGGCCCAGTTGCTCGGCCGCCACTTTTTGCATGCCACCAAACAGCACGTTGGACGCTGTGTCCGAGCCCGTCATGGCCACGCCGCTCCAGCCCATCAAGGTGCCAAAAAACGGGTAGAACACGCCGGTGTTGGCGAAGGCCAGGCCCAGCGTGGTGTCGGTGCCCGAGTAGCGGGTGAGCGTGCCCAGCGCGAGCATCAGCACGATGGTGAGCAAGGAGTAGCGCACCAGCCAAAACGTGCGGAAGTAGGTGGTGATGATCTGCACCGGCTTGCACTTCATGAACAGCGCGCCCACGATGGCCGCCAGCAAAATGCCCGTGCCCGTGGCCGACAACAAATTGAGCACGTAGACGGCGGCTTCGGGGTGCGGCTTGGGCACCACGGGCGGTACTTTCATGATGAGGTTGTGCAAGCAGAACGGCACCAACAAGCTGAAGAACGGCAACTGGCGGCCGATCATGGCGGTGACTTCCATCAGGTCGTAGCCGTGCACCTTGGCCAGCGTGATGACCGGCGTGCCGAGCGCGCCAAAAGCCACGGGCGCGTTGTTGGCGATCAGGCTCAGGCCTGATGCGGCCAGCGGCGAAAAGCCCAGCCCGATCAGGATGCCGGCGGTGACTGCCACCGGGGTGCCAAAGCCCGCCGCAAGCCATCTGCCCCCCGCAGGCGGGGCAGGGTCAGGCGGCTGGGGGCCCGAACTCGGCCAGCGCGCCGGTGATCCAGTCGACAAACGTGGCGCATTCCCAGCGCTCCAGCGTGCCCGGTTTCCAGCACAAGTGGTGGTGGTAGGGCGAGGCCACGTTGCGGGGTGACAAACGCAGCAGCCGGCCGCTGTCCAGCCAGGCGGCGGCCAGTTTGAGGCGGGTCAGGGTGACGCCAAAACCGGCGGCCGCAGCGTCAAGCATCAAGCCCACGTCGTTGAACATCGCGCCCTCACGCATCACTGCGCGCAAACAGCCGCGCGCCCAGCTGGGTTTCAAGCTGGCGCATGCGGTGGCTCACCGCGCTGGGCGTGACGTTCAGCTCTTCGGCCGCCTGGCTCACGCTGCGCAGCCGGGCCAGTGTTTCAAAGGCCAGCAGGCATTGGATGGGCGGGATGCGGGCGCGGACATGGCGGGTTTGGGGTTCATGGGTCAATGTTGCTTGGCCACTTGACTCATCCCCCTCGGGGGGCTGAGCCCGCGCACGAGGGCCCGGAAGGGGCCTTGTGGCTGGCGAAGGCCTACGGGCTTGCAAGCCCGTAGGCGGACGACGCCTGTTGTCGGCCTGGGGGCACGCTCATCCCGCTGCAAACACCGTCAACACGCCGGTGTAGCCGTAGAGGTGGTGGCGGGCGATTTCACCGCCGGCAAAAAAGCCCACCAGGGGCACGTCGCCCAGCGCGTGCTGCACGATCAGGGCCTCGGCCGAGGGCGCGCCAAAGTGCGGGCCGCCGCGCCCCGAGCACGACACAAAAATCGCCCCGGCGATGCGTGGCGTGCTGGGCTCGGCGGTGGCCTGCCGGGCTGCGCTGGCGTGGCGGCCCGGGGCCAGCGGTTTTGCCGCCGGCTGTGCCAGCGGATGTGGGTCTGGCAAGGTGGCTGGCTGCGGCGCTTCAAGCTCCAGCTCATCGCGGATCTCGGCGCAGATGCGCACCAGGTCGCGCCGCGCCGCCACCAGGTCGCGCCGGCAAAAAGCGAGCTGCTGGCCCAGCAGCAGCGACTCTGCAACGGCAATGCCCTGGCGCGCCGGGTCGATGCCGATGAGGTGGCGCACGCGGGTGTCGGCGCCAAATTGCCCGCCGCGCGACATCGCCGCGTCGTCGCCTTGCGTCAAGCCGACCAAGGTGCTGCGCAGCGCGGCCATGGCTTGCTGGGGTTGGTCCAGCGAGACGCCCAGTTCGGCCAGCAACAGGGGCAGCGCGGGTTGATCGTCGAGCGTGAGCACCAGGTTGCGCTCGGCGGCGGTGACGCGCCGCGCCGGCCCCAGCGGCTGGCAGCCCTGGGTGACCCGCGACACGATGCGCAGGCCCAGCGCGGCGGGCTCGGCCAACTCGTCGGCCAACTCGCCTGCAAACGCCACCCCCGACAGCCCGCCTTCAAACACGCCATCGGCAATGTGCACCTGGCGCGTGCGCGACGCGGTGACGCCGCCAAACACGTAGCCGCTTTGGGTGCGCCCGGCCAGCTCGGCGATCAGCTCTTCCAGGTCGTGGGTGGCCGGGTCGGCGTGCACCAACGCGCTGTGGAAGCCACGGCCCGGGCGGGTGGGCGCGGCCAGCGGCTGCCGGCCGTTGAACACCTGAAAACTGCCCGGCGGCAGATCGCAGAGCATCAGCACCAGCGCGGGCTCGTCAAAGTATTCAACGCCACCCGCCATCACGCCCACGCCCACGTTGCCCACCCAGTGCACGCCCGGCCAGCGCTGCTGCAATTCGGCCAGCAAGGCGTCGGCCTGGGGCGCGAAGTGGTCGGTGAGGTAAATCCAGCCCAGCGTGGGTGACAACGAGGCGCTGAGCCTGGGCTGGCCAGCGGCCAACCGGGCGGTGCGATGGGTCTCGCGCTGGGCCTCAATTTGCGCGGCCGCCAGGGCCAGCGCCATGCGCGCGTCCGGGTGGGTGGCGTGGCCAGTGATGAACGTGGGCATGGCGGGTTTGGCAACGGCGCCGGGCAGGGGGTGTCAGGCCTTTTTGGGCTTGCCGGGCGCGGCCTTTTTGGTGGCGGCGCGCGGCGCAGCGCTGGTAGCGGCGGCTTTGACCATCTTTTGCGTGGCCTCGGTCGCGCTCTTGACCACCGAAGCTGGCAAGGCGGTGGCCTTTTTCAGCGTTTCGCTGGCCGCGTCCAGGCTTTGTTTGACCATCGCGCCAGCGACGTTTTTTGCGGCGTCGGTTTGGGTGTCTTTCATGGCGCTGGCGGCCAGTTCGGTGAACTGCTGGGTCAGGGCCGACCACCACTGCATCGGATCCACCACGCCAGCGGGCACGACGGGCTCGCTGCTTGCAGCGGGGGCGACTGCGGGCGCTGCGGCAGGCGCTTGAGCGGGAGCTTGGGCGGGCGCCTCAGCCGGCTTGGCGGCGGCAAAGGCCCAGGGCGATGGTGCGGGCGCAGGGGCGGCGACGGGCGCGGGCTCGGGCATGCGGATCTTGAGCGATTCGGTCAGGTCGCCAAATGACACGTTCATGGTCTTGAGCGTGCTCAGCGTCATGCGCTGCACCTCCATCGCCTGGATCGTGGCACCCAGCAGGCGGGCGTTTTGCTCCAGCCAGAACTGCACCGTGCGCAACTCGCTGATCTTTTTCTCAAGTGCTTCGGGGTCGAGCGTGGGCGCCACCCACTGGCCCATGTTGGGCAGGGCCTGGCCGGCGGTTTTGACCAGGCCTTGCAGAAATTCAAAGCCCGGCACCATGTTGGCGAAGGTATTGGTGGAATCGGTCATGGCGTCTCCTGGAGGGCGTGTGTGGGTGTTTTTGGCGGGGTGTGTGCGGTTTGAATGGTAGCGGCGACGCGCGCTCTGCGGTGGGCCATTGGCGCTGTTTCCGCAGTCGGGGTTTCGTCAGGCCAACGCAAGTTTCAAGGCCCTGCAAAGAGCATTCGCTCGACCACAAAACCCTGGGCGGCCAGGGCGGCGGGCCTGGCAAACATGCCCGCCATCAAGGCCGCCAACAGTGGCCAGAGGGGCTCGAGGCGCATGAGCCGGGCCGCCAACGGGGGCGAATTTTCAGGGTGAGCTGACTTCATTCGAGGGCATCCAGGCCTGTGGCGTTCATTCGTTAGCGGGGCGCAGCGTGAGCACGCCGTCGGTCTGGCTGAAGCGCAGCCGGCTCAGCATGTCCATGCCCAGCAGCGGCGCGTCCAGCGAGGGCAGCACGGTAATGGTCAGGCGCTGGGCGCGCACGCCGCCTTGCAGTTGCAGGTCGGCTCGGCCCGTCCAGCCCTGCACCGTGCCGCCGGCGGTGGACGATCGCACGCGGCCCTCGCGCACCAGGCCGGCCAACTCGGCCACGGCCTGCGGCAGGGCGGTGCGGGTGGCGCCGGTGTCCACCAAAAACTCCACCGCCACGCCGTTGACGCGGCCCGGCCAGTGAAAGTGCCCATCAGCACCGCGCCGCAGCTCGATCACGCCGCCTCGGGCACTGAATTGCGTTTTTTGCTGCTGCGCCTGCCAGGCCAGCACCGCCACAAAAACGGCCGTGCCCAGCAGCAGCCACAGCGTGATGTGTTTGAGCGTGCTCGGAAACTCTTTCATGGCCACACGATGCCATGAAACGCGGGGCGCGCCGACGCGGCGGGCCGTGGGCCGCGATGCGGCATCATGGGCGGGGCTTGCCAATGCCGCCTCCGGGGCCCCCGGGGATGGAGGACGGCGGCCAATTCAGGGAGCCGGGGCCATGAAAAAACCATCAGCACGACAGACTTTGGCGGCGCCACCACCCAGCGGTTCACGGCCGCGGGCACACACGCTGACGCCGACACCGGCCCAGGCCCAGGGGCTGTGGCCCGCCCGGACGACGGCTTGGTTGCGCCGCTGGGGCGGTAGCTTGTGCGGCAGGCGGTGCTTGCGCGTGGCCACCGCCGGGCTTGCCCTGCTGGCTTTGATGGGGCCGGGCGGGGCTTGGGCCGCACCTGAACAAGCCGCCAGCGTGGCCAACATGGCCAATCCAGCTGCGGCCTTGTTGCCCGTCGAGACGTTTTTCCGTTTTGCGGACGTGGTCGACGTGAAGCTGTCGCCGTCGGGCCGCCAACTGGCGATCAGCCTGAACCGCAATGATCGGGTGGCGCTGGCCGTGCTGGACCTGGACGGCGGCCGCCCGCCGCGCCTGGTGGCTGCGCACGAGGACGCCGACGTGCTGCACTTTGACTGGGTCAATGAAGACCGCTTGGTCTATACCGTGACTGACCAGCAACGCGGCGGCGGCGACCAGGATTTCTGGCGGGGCTTGATCTCGTTGAAAGCGGATGGCGGCGACTCCCGTTTGCTGGTGCGTTTGCGGCGTGATTTTCTCTTGGTGAACCAGCGACGGCTGGGCCGCGAGCCGCTGGACTGGAACCACGAGTTGCTGGCCGTGCTGCGCAACGGCGGCGACGAGGTGATTGTGGGCAAGGAGGTGTACAGCAGCTCGGGTGAATTTGTCGAGCGGGTGCCGCTGCTGCTGAACGTGGTGACACAGCGCGTGCGCTCCTTGGGCATGGGCATGCCTGCGCACGTCTCGGGCTGGCTCTTTGACAGCCAAGGCGAGCCGCGCGTGGCCACGGCGGTGCACGAGGGTATGTTCACGGTGTACTGGCGGGGGCCGGCCAGCCCCGACTGGGTGCTGCTGGCCACCATGCCCAACCAGGCGCGCACCTGGACACCACATTCGGTGGACGACGCCGGCGGGCTGTACGTCGTGGTGCCCGAGGGGCCGGCGGGGGCCAGGGTGCTCAAGCGTTTCGATCTTGAGGCTCGCCAGCCCAGCGGAGAGGCGCTGGTCAAAACGCCTGGCTTCGACTTCACCGGCAGCCTGGTGCGCGAGCCCGGCGGGCCGGTGCTGGGCGTGCGCGCCGAGACCGACGCCGAAACCACGGTGTGGTTTGACCCCAAACTGGCGCGCTGGCAGCAGGATGCCGACCGGCAGCTGCCGGGCCGGATCAACCGTTTGATCTGCCGGCGCTGCACCGGCGACGACCCGGTGATGTTGGTGCAATCCTGGTCAGACCAGCACCCGGGCGAGCTGTGGCTTTATTGGCCCATCCGCGCGGCGCCTGGCCAGTGGCAGCCGGTGGGCGCTATGCGCCGGGACGTGGACGCGCGCCGCATGGCCACGCTCGATTTCCATCGCGTGCGCACCCGCGACGGGCTGGAAATGCCGGTTTGGCTGACGCTGCCGCTGGTCAATGGCAAACCAGCCAGCGCCGCCACCCCAACGCGACTACCCGCCGTGGTGCTGGTGCACGGTGGGCCCTGGGTGCGGGGCGGGCACTGGCGCTGGAACGGCGAGGCGCAGTTTTTGGCCTCGCGCGGCTACGTGGTGATCGAGCCTGAGTTTCGGGGCAGTGCGGGCTACGGCGCCAAGCACTTTCGGGCCGGCATCAAGCAATGGGGCCAAGCCATGCAAGATGATCTGGCCGACGCCACCCAATGGGCCATCGCGCAAGGCTGGGTCGACAAAGACCGGGTGTGCATTGCGGGCGGCAGCTACGGCGGTTACGCCGCGCTGATGGGCCCGATCCGCAACCCGGGGCTGTACCGCTGTGTTGCCGCTTGGGCGGCGGTGACTGACTTGATGCTGAGCTACGGGCTGGGCGGCTGGAGCGATTTGTCGGAAGAAAACCGGATCTATTCGCTGCCGCAGCTGATGGGCGACCCCAAAACCGACGCCGCGATGTTGACGGCGTTTTCACCGCTCACCCAGGCGGCCAAACTGCGCGTGCCGGTGTTGCTGGTCCATGGCGCGCAGGACCGCCGCGTGCCCTTGCAGCACGGCGAGCGTTTGCGGGACGCGCTGACCGATGCCGGCAATGCGCCCGAGTGGGTGGTGTACCCCGACGAGGGCCACGGTTGGTACAAGGCCGAAAACCGCTTTGACTTTGCGCGGCGGCTGGAGGCGTTTTTGGCCAAACACCTGAAGTGAGCGTGCGCCGGGCTGGCGCGCCCTGGCGCTGGCCCGTGTGCAGGCCTCGATGTCGCGCTTAGTCCTCGATGTCGCGTTTATTGGGCGTTAGCCCATTCGCCCGATGATCTCAGTCTGCGGCCTGGGCCGCTTTCGTTGCCGCATCCGGCAGGTCTTGCGGCCCGCCCACGCCTTGCTCGATCGCGCCAAAAACGCTGAGGCCGTCGCGGCCTTTCATCTCGATGCGCACGGTGTCGCCGGCCTTCATGTAGTCGGTGCGGGCCTGGCCACCGTCTGCGGTTTCGAGTGCGCGCTGGTCGGCGATGCAGTGGTAGCCCCGCGCGGCGCCTGGGTGGCGCACCGCGCCGCTGCCCACGACGCTGCCCGCGCGAACGTTGCGTGTTTTGGCCAGGTGGGCGATCAGCTGGCCAAAGTGAAACGCCATCCCGGGCCCGGTGTCGCACAGGCCCACTTTTTTGCCGTTCCAGGCGGTTTGCAGGCTCAGGTTGACGCGGCCACGAACCCAGGCGTCGCCCAGCTCATCGGGCGTGACGGCCACCGGCGAAAATCCGGTCGCGGGTTTTGACTGGTAAAAGCCGAAGCCCTTGGCGAGTT
>JAYWDK010000134.1:0-6020 GCA_043779845.1 Betaproteobacteria bacterium
GGCGAACACCACGTCCTCCGAAGCCTTGGCGGCGCTGGACGACATGCGCGCGATGATGAAGAGGCAACCCGGGTATTTGTCGGAAGAGCTTCTGCAGAACCTCAATGCCAGCAAGGTATCGCAGTATGTGCATGTGTCTCGCTGGGCCTCGATGACCTACTGGGCGGCGCTGTTCCGGACGCCGGAATTCAGCAAGCTCAGCGCGCATGGCAACGAGCACTACACCCTCTCGGCCAGCGCATTCCTGCCCGCTGAGTAGATGCGGCTTCATCGTGCGCGTGCTCATCACCATCTTCACTGGCAGCTTGGTCGCCGCCTCGTCTGCCATGGCGCAATCCCGGGGGGAGTTGCTGTACACGACGCATTGCATCGCCTGTCACACGACAGAGATACATTGGCGCGACAAGCGTTCGGCCAGCAACTGGGCGGGCCTGAAGGTTCAGGTGCGACGTTGGCAGGGTGCGGCTTCGTTGGCGTGGAGCGACGGCGACATCCTGGACGTGTCCCGCTATCTGAACGAAACCATCTATCACTTCGAGCAGACAGCGGACACGGTTTCGTTGTTGAGCTGGGCTGGCAATGAACCCGTCTCGACGCTGACCCGGCTTGTTCCTCATCGACTCCCGTAGGGGGCCGTGAGCAAAGAATCGCCGCTGGCCGAAACCTCGACAACGGGTCGGGTGGTTCGGCCGCAGCCGGCGCGGGCCGTTGCCGGTTGGTTGCGCTGGGTTCCCGGCATACAAACTTTGCGGCACTACGAGATCGGTTGGTTGCGCCACGACCTCGTCGCCGGCTTGGTGTTGACCGCAGTCCTGGTGCCCGTCGGCATTGCCTATGCAGTCGCCGCCGGCGTGCCGGCGATCAGCGGGCTGTACGCGACCATCTTCGGGCTGCTGGCCTACGCGCTGTTTGGGCCGAGCCGGGTGCTCGTGCTGGGCCCTGACTCGTCCTTGGTCGCGTTGATCCTGGGCTTGGTGGTGCCGCTGTCAGGTGGCAATGCGCAACGTGCCGTCGCGCTGGCCGGGATGATGGCGCTGGTGTCCGGCATGCTGTGCCTGCTGGCCGGCACCGCTCGCCTGGGATTTGTCACCGAACTTCTGTCCAAGCCGATCCGTTATGGCTACATGAACGGCATCGCCCTGGCGGTGCTGGTCAGCCAGTTGCCGACACTGTTCGGATTCTCGGCCGGAGGCGAGGGCTTGCCGGACGCGAGCCGCGCCTTCATTGATGGACTGTTGGCCCACAGCACAAACTGGGTTGCGTTGGCGCTTGGTATCGGAACACTGGCGCTGATCTTGCTGCTGAGGCGCAGCAAGCGCTTGCCGGGCGTCTTGCTGGCTGTCGTCGGCGCCGCCGCAATCGTGGCCGTGCTGGATCTGTCCACGCGCGCTGGCGTCCCGGTGTTAGGGTCCTTGCCGCGAGGGCTGCCCGCCATCTCAATTCCGATGATCCGGTCGGGCGACATCGTGCCGGTGTTGCTTGGTGGTCTGGCCGTGGCGCTGGTGTCGTTTGCCGATACGAGCGTGTTGTCACGCACCTTTGCGGCACGTGGCGGTGGTGCCTCTGATCCTAATCAGGAGATGGTGGCTTTGGGCGCGGCGAACCTGGCCGCCGGATTGTTCCAGGGCATCCCCATCAGCGCGAGCGCTTCGCGCACGCCCGTGGCCGAGGCTGCTGGCGCGCAGACACAACTGGCGGGCGTGGTCGGCGCCGTGGCCGTGGCGGGCCTGTTGATGTGGGCGCCGAACCTCCTTGCCACACTGCCCACGGCTGCACTTGCTGCGGTGGTGATCGCCTCGGCCCTGGCGCTGTTCGAGATCACCGATTTGCGGCGCATCTACCGCATCCAGCGATGGGAGTTCTGGCTGTCCATCGGCTGCCTGGTGGGGGTGGCGGTGCTGGGCGCCATCCCGGGCATCGGGTTGGCGATCGTGATTGCCGTGATCGAGTTTCTGTGGGATGGCTGGCGACCGCATTCGGCGGTGCTCGGGCGGGTCGACGGCGTCAAGGGTTACCACGACATCACGCGATATCCGGCGGCCCGCATCGTGCCGGGATTGGTGCTGTTCCGCTGGGATGCGCCGCTGTTCTTCGCCAACGCGGAATTGTTCCGTGATCGCGTGCTCGACGCGGTGGCCGGCTCGCCAACGCCGGTGCGGTGGCTGGTCGTCGGCGCCGAGCCGATCACCAGCGTGGACGTCACTTCCGCCGATGTGCTGGACGAACTTGACACGACCCTGCAAAAGGCTGGCGTCGACCTGTGCTTTGCGGAGATGAAGGACCCGGTGAAGGACAAGCTCAAGCGCTTCGGCCTGTTTTCCAGGCTCGGCGAGCAGCGATTTTTCGCGACTATTGGCGAAGCGGTGAGCCGCTACCTTGAATCGCAATCGGTTCCATGGGTGGACTGGGAAGACCGCAAAGCCTGACGCTGTCCAAGCCCGAGTCTCGCCGTTGCCGAATCTGGCTGCCATGGCCCATCATTGGACCGATGCGTGCCACATGAAGCCCGGCCAACCCTCCCGCCCACCCGATAGAACTGCGCATCGCTGCGCTCTCCGAGCTCTTCAACTCGCGCGATCCACCCCCTCCCACCATCGCGACCTGGACCGCGACGCCGTGGAGTTCCTGGAAAGTTGGGCACTGGAATTTCCGCCAGCCAGCCACTGACCTTGCCCCTGAAAAACGTACTCCGCAGCTGGTGTCGAAATTGCGCAAACGGAGAGATGGCAATGGGCGAGAAAGACAAAGCAACGCACCGGTCGAGGTACACCTGGAGTTCAAGCTGGAGGCGGTTCGGCTGGTCAAGGGCGGGCAGGATGTTGGGGCGACAGCCGTCACGCTTCGATGATGACCTTCAGCGCCTTGGTGTCGGCCGCCTTGCTGAAGGTCTCGTAGGCCTGAAGGATCTGGTCCAGCTTGAAGCGGTGGGTGATCAATTGGCTGGCATCAATGCGCTTGGACTGCACGGTCTTGAGCAACATCGGAATCGTCACCGTGTCGACCAGCCGCGTGGTGATCGTCACGTTGTGCGACCACAACCGCTCCAGGTGCAGGTCGACCTTCACGCCATGTACGCCCACGTTGGCGATGGTGCCGCCGGGGGCGACGATGTCCTGGCACAGCTCGAAGGTGGCCGGGATGCCCACCGCCTCGATGGCCGTGTCCACGCCGCGCCCACCGGTCAGCTTCATCACCTGCTCGGCAGCCTTGCCGTCGGTACTGTTGACGATCTGGGTCGCCCCAAAGCGCTGGCTCACCGACAGGCGGTTGTCGTCAAGGTCGACCATGATGATCTGCGAAGGTGAATAGAACTGCGCCGTCAACAGGGCCGCCAGTCCGATCGGTCCCGAACCCACGATGGCGACGCTGCCGCCGACCTGCACCCGGCCGTTCAGGACACCGCACTCGAATCCGGTGGGCAGGATGTCGCTGAGCATCACCAGCGCTTCTTCATCGGCACCGGCCGGTATTGGGTACAAGCTCGTGTCCGCATAAGGAATGCGCACGAATTCGGCCTGCGTGCCATCGATGCGGTTGCCGAGGATCCAGCCGCCGGTGGTGCAGTGCGAATACATGCCCTTGCGGCAGTAGTCGCAGCGGCCACAGGCGCTGATGCAGGAGATCAGCACCCGGTCGCCGGGCTTGAAAGTGGTCACGCCAGCGCCCACCGCGTCGACAACGCCGACACCTTCATGGCCCAGCACCGTCCCGGGCGCGCAGGTGGGCACATCGCCCTTGAGGATGTGCAGATCGGTGCCGCAGATGGTGGTCTTCGTGATCCTGACCACGGCATCGGTCGGTGCCTGGATGGCCGGCTTGGGGCGATCCTCCAGTGCCTTCTTGCCGGGACCGTTGTAGACGAGTGCATGCATGAGGATCATCCTTTTCGAACGGGCTGTTCGTTGCTGGAAATGCTACGCGTGGCCTTGGACGGGGTCTGTGCGTTTGCAGACGTACACGATTGCGTGGCCGCGGCCGTCAATGCACCGGAATCAGCAGCTTTTGACCCGTCACCAAGGTCGGCCAGGCGTTGCGCATGTCAGTGGACAGGTCGGGGTTGGCGCGCACCAGGTCGGCCTCCGACACGCCGTGCTGCGCGGCGATCAGGCTGCGTGATTCACCCGCCACCACCCAGTGCTCAGTGCAGCCGGCCAGCACGGCGGCGGGCGGCAACGCATCGGTGATGCCGGGGTTGTCGCGCACGATGCCCGCGCGTGGCACGCCACTGGCGTGCGACAGCGCCGCCAGGCCCGCCAGCCCGCCCGGCACGCGCGTGGGCCGGGTGGCGCCCGCGGCGGCCAGCCCGCCCAGCGGCGCACCGGCGGGCGCCAACCCGAGGTATTCAACGTGGCCCTGAAAAAAGGCCGCGCGCACCGCCGCCTCGCCCACGCCGACATGCGCCGGCCCACCCGTCGGTGTGCCGCCATCGCGGATGCGCTCGGCCCCGGCACGGTGCTCGGCATATTGCGTAGGCGTGACGTGGTTGGTGATGACCGTGGCATCGGGCGTGGGCGTGGACAGCGCACCTTCAACCGCGTGCCGCAAGGTCTCCAGGCTGCCGGCGCGGGCCAGCGGCAGCACGTCGGGGTTGAGCGTGGCCACCGTGAACATCTCGGTAAAGCCTTCTTTCAGGCTGCCCCGGCCCTGTGCAGCGGCCACAAACGCCGGGTGGGTGCGCAGGTGCAGGCTCTCATGCGTGGCGGTCTGAAAAATGCTCCAGCGCTGGGCCAGCTCGGCCCGGTTGGGGTTGGCGCCGGGGTCAAACGACGACAGCAACATGATGCCGCGCCCGCCCCGCTCACTCCAGCCAGTGAGCCGGTAGTCGATCAGCTGGCGGGTATTGCTGGGCGCCAGCGTGGACGCGGCGGCGTAGGCGTTGGCAACCGTCGATTTGAACGGCACGGCGCCGGGGTCGCCGGTGGCGTAGTGGTGCGCCGCCAGGATGTCGGTGGCAAAGGTGCGCGAACCCACCGCGCCGGCGGCGCCGGGCACGTCGAACTCGAACATCCACAACGCCACGCCGGGCGCCAGGTCGGGCGTATTGGTGGCGGTGCTGCGGTCGGCCGCCACCGACGCATCAAAGATGTTTCGCCCGGCCCCGCTGGCCAGGCGCGCGCTGCGGTCGCTCAGCTGGGCCGGGCTGGAGGCGGCCGCGTCCATTGAGGTGGCATAACGCCGCTCCAGCACGGCACGCGCCTGGTTGGCGATATCGACCACGCCGGTGGGCGCGGGCGCCGCGACACCTGCACCTGCGGCGGCGGCCGGCGCGCTCAGCGGCACACGCGGCCGTGCCAGCGCGGCCAGCGTATTGGGGCGCATGAAGGTGAGATAAGCGTCAAAAGCGGCAAACAGCTGGGTCTGCATCAGCGTGCGGGCGGCGGCGGCACCTGGCGCGCCGTCGCTGCCGTCCCACGGAATGCGTGGCGCCGGCGGCAGCACCGGCGCTGCCGCTGGGCCAGCCGGGCCAACCGGTGCCACCGGGGCCACAGCCGGGGGCGGGCGGCTGCTCGGGTCGAGCTCGTAGCCCAGATCGCGGGCCAGATCGGTGTTGGGCATCACGGCGCCACCGCCCGGCGCGGTGGCGGCGCGTTGGTCGGCGCCCCGGGTGCTTGATACCGCCGGCCGCAAGGGCAGCAGGTAGTTGATCATCACTTGTTGCACGGCGGGCGCCAGGCTGGACGCCTGGATCACCGCTTGCGCCGCCGTCAAGTTGGCCGCCGGGCCGTGGCTGAGGCGCACCACCTGCATGGCCGTCACCAATTGGGCCTGGTTGAAGGCTGCGGCGGAGGCGGCATTGCTGATCAGCAGGTCAAGCTGCAAGCGCTGCTCCAGCTCGGTCAGGGTGCCCAGCAACTCGGCCACCGGCAGGCCATCCAGCACCCGGAACGCGGCCGGAAAATCACCCACGCCCGCCACCGGGCCGACCACCGCCAGCGCTTGCATCACCTGGTCCACCACCGAGCCGGGCAGCGGTGCATCCAGTGGCTTGCGCTGGATCATGGCGCGCGGTGCGCGGGCTT
>JAYWDK010000135.1:0-6019 GCA_043779845.1 Betaproteobacteria bacterium
GGCGTCGTTGCCGACTCGTTGTGTGGCTGGGCCACACGTCTCGTCGACGTCTAGCCCGGCACCGAAACTCTCCCCGGCGCGGGCCCGACCCCAAGCCCGACAGGCTCCTAGGGAAAGCGACAGGGCGCGCAGCCCTTGTCAGTCCCAAAGCGATGCTCTATCCTTCGACCTGAAAGCGCTTTCAAACCAAACAGCGCCGGGCTCAACTTCTTTACCTCCCGTCAGAAAGTCACCATGAACAAGATCACGAGACATTTCGCCCTGTCCGCCTGCGCCCTGGCTGCCGCGTTGCTGGTCACGGCCTGCGGCGGCGGCGATGCGTCGGGCCCGGCTGACACGGTGGCGCCCACGGTGGCCATCAGCGACAGCGAACCTGGCGCCACGGCCACTGGCGCCGTCACCTTCACGTTCACCTTCAGCGAAGACGTTGGCACCAGCTTCACAGTTGAAGACGTGGTGGTGACCGGCGGCGCGGCGGGCTCGCTGACCAAGGTTGACGCCACGCACTACACCTTGATCGTCACGCCCACGGCCAATCTGGCGGGCACCATCAACGTCAGCGTGGCCGCAGCCAAGTTCAACGACCTGGCAAACAACGCCAACACGGCCGCCGCCACCACCCAGCAGGCCTACAACACGGTGGTGGTGGCGCCCACGCCCACCGGCACGGTGTTGGCGTCATTTGACGAGACCCCGCCCCTGGTGTTTTTGGGCTTCAACGGCGCCGAAGGCACCACGGTCGAGCCCGGCCCGGCCGGTGGCACCGGCAAGTCAATCAAGATTCTCCGGTCGGGTGGCGACCCCTGGGCGGGGGCCATCGTCACCACAGGCGCCATTGCCTTTGCGGTCAACCGCAAGACCATCACGGCGAGGGTTTATTCACCCATTGCCGGCATTCCGATGGTGCTCAAGGCCGAAGATGCCGCCGGCGCAGCGTCAGGCGAATATGCCGCCAGCGCGCCTGTCGTGGTGGGCTGGCAAACCTTGACCTGGGTTTTTGCCGGCGTGGATGTGGGCAAAACTTACACCAAGCTCGTGTTGTTGCCGCACTTGGGCACGGTGGCGCCGGTGTCGGGTGAAGCCTACTATTTTGACGACATCACGCTGACTGACGCCACTGCCGTGGTGGTGCCGCCAGTGTCTGCCGGCGACACCGTGCTGGCCTCGTTTGACGAGACCTCGCCTCTGGTGTTCTTGGGTTTTAACGGCGCCGAGGGCACCACGGTTGAAACCGGCCCTGCGGGGGGCAGCGGCAAAGCAATCAAGATCCTGCGGTCGGGCGGTGATCCCTGGGCCGGGGCCATCGTGACGGTGGGCACCATCCCGTTTGCGGCCAATCGCAACACCATCACGGCGCATGTGTATTCGCCGCTGGCGGGCATCCCGATGGCGCTCAAGGCTGAAGACGCCAACGCCGCAGCGTCGGCTGAAATCCAGGCCTCGACCGCCGTGGTGGTGGGCTGGCAAACCTTGAGCTGGACGTTTGCGGGGGTGGATCTCACCAAGCGCTACACCAAGCTGGTGTTGCTGCCACACCTGGCCACGGTGGCGCCGGTATCGGGCGAAACCTATTTTTTCGACGACATCAAGATCCTGGCGGCGAGTTCAGGATCCGGCACCGTGCCGGTGGTCAGCGCTGCCAAGGTGATTGCCACGCTGGACGAGACCACGGCCTCGCTGAGCGGCTTTGAAGGCGCCCAGGATTCCACCCTGGTGGCCGATCCGGCCGGTGGTACCAACAAGGTGGGCCGCGTGGTCAAGCCGGGCAGCGGCGCGCCGTTTTATGCCGGTACCACGGTGGTGACTGTGGCCAACGGTGGTTTGCCGGCCATCCCCTTCACGGCGGCCGCCAAGACCATGACGCTGCGCGTGTGGTCTGCGGCAGCCGGCATCCCGGTGCGCTTGAAGATTGAAGACGTTGCCGACGGCAGCAAATCCGTTGAAACCGAGGCCACCACCACCACGGCGGGGGCCTGGCAAACGCTGACGTTCAATTTCGCCAGCCCGGCCAGCGACGCACCCAAGGCCTTGGACCTGACCACCAGCTACACCAAGGCCACGGTCTTTTTCAACTTTGGCAAGACCGGTGCCCAGGCCGGCGGCGCACAAACCTATTACTTCGATGACCTGAGCTTTGTCACCGGCACGGGCACCAACACCGTGCTGGCCTCGTTTGACGAGGTCAGCCCTCGCGTGCTGTCGGGCTTTGGCGGCGCCGAGGACGCAACCCTTGTGGGCACCTCGGCGGGCCTGCCCGCTGGCGCCACGGGCAAAGGCGTGAAGGTCAACCGCTCGGCCAGCGCCTTGTCGTATGCCGGCACGTCGATCCAGGCCAAGACCAACGATGCGGTGCCAACCATCCCGTTTGTCACCGGCTCCACCAAGATGTCGGTGCGGGTGTACAGCGCTTACGCGGCGGGCATGCGCGTGCACCTGAAGGTTGAAACCGCCGGGCATCCTGAGTTCAACAGCGAGGTGGACGCCTACACCACGGTGGCCAACGCCTGGGAGACCCTGACCTTTGATTTTGGACTCGCAGGCAAGCACTTCATCCCCAATGCGGCCGGCCCGAATGGCTACGACCTGAGCAAGCCCACGGCCGATCTGGACGTGAGCAAGACCTTCAACAAGGTGTCGATCTTTTTTGACTACGGTTTGGGCGACGCCGGTTACGCGGCCATGCCCGACACCCGGGTTTACTACTTTGACGACTTGAAGTTCGTCGGTTTGTGAGTGGCCCTGCGCTTGCCCGGAAATGGCCCGCGCCAACGGTCAATCGCCTCTTGCTTTTAGCTGTTATTTTTCTGGAACATTGTCATGTCGATCGTCATGCGTTTGACCCCGGCTGCCGCCGCCGTGCTGTTGCTGGCTTCTTGCGGCGGTGGCTCGGCCGGCGCACCACCCGGCAGCTTGGTGGAGGTGGCCGCCACGCCGCTGGTGGGTGTGGCGGTTGACGCCTACCTGAGTGGCGCCACGGTGCTGTGCGACAGCAATGGCAACGGCGTGAAGGATGCGGATGAAGTCAGCGTGTTGACCAATTCACGCGGCGTTTTCACCTTCACGGCGGGTTGTGTCGGCCCGCTGGTGGGGTCTGGTGGCACCAACGTTGACACTGGCGTGGTCTTCACGGGGGTGTTCAAAGCGCCAGCGGGCGCCACCGTGCTGTCGCCACTGTCCACCTTGATCCACGGCGGTGCGAGCCCAGCACAGCTCGTCACGGCCTTGGGCTTGCCTGCCGGCACCGATCTGCTGAACACGGATCCAACGGGCAATTCCGAGTCCTTCAAGAAGACGCTGGCGGTGCAGCAGTTGCTGCAAAAAACCACCGAAATGTTGGCGGGCTTGGGTTTGGTCATCCCCGACGGTGCCACGCTGCAAGGGGTTTACAACGAGGTGGCGGTGGCCTTTTCAGTGCTGTTGAAAGGCGGTGGCGTGTTGGTGGGTGTTGGCAACACGCTGGACCAAAGCCTGGTGGCCAAACTGGTCAAAGCGGCGGCGGACCGGGTGGCGGTGGCCCCTGCGGTGAACAGCACGGTCAAAGCAGCCGTGGCGGCGCTCAATTCGACGTCTTTGTCGCAGGTTACTTCGGGTGCGCTGACGGTCCAGGCCGAGGCCATTCTGAAAGCCACCGACGCCGACCTGACCAGCGTGACATCGAGCAAGCAGCGCGACACCACGATCCCGGGTTTTGTGGCCGGCAAGGCAGAAGAACTGAAGGGGGCCTCGGTCGCTGGCCTGGCGGCCCTGGGCACGGCCCTGACCGATTTGGTGGCAGGTATTACCCCGGCACCGGCCCCGGCCCCGTTGCCAACTGACTATCTGGCCCTGTCAACCGACTCGATCGGTCTGGTCAATGGCGTCATCAGCAACAACTTCACGATGACTCAGTTCCAGTCAGACGCCGGCATCAGCGTGGCCTGGCCCTTGGCATCAACCATGACGCTGAAAGTCACTTTGACCGACGTCGGCGCCTACAGCATTCCTGCGGGGCAAAAACTCTCGGCTGCCGTGTCGATCACCGAGACCACGGCCAGCGGCAAGGGTGAAGTGCAGGCCTACATCGACAACGTTGACGTCAGCAAGACGTCGGCCGGTCTGGTGGTCACGGTGCCCACCGGCGCCAACGCCATCGTCTACGGCGTGTCGGGCGACGGGCGCAAAAAGGCCGTCATCGACTTTGCCAACAGCGTGGCGGGTATTCACAACACACTCGGGTCGGCGCTTGGCAGCAGCAACACCATTTTGTTGGGCAACGTTGTGAACTACGCCATCAACCGGGTCAGCAACGATTTCACGGGCATCTACAGCCTGCGTGGCAAGTACAAGGTGTCACTGGTCATCACGGGCCTGCCATTGCGCCGGGCCGACGGCAGCAGCCTGCCGTCCTTGACCATCGTGGTGCCCACGGCGCTCAACAGCAGCGGTGGCGTGGCCGCCAGCAAGTCGGTGTCAGGCCCGGGCTTGGTGGGCTTTATCAGCCTGACGGACTGACATGGGTGGAATGCGGATCGTTCGGGCCTCGGCCCAGCCGCCAACCAAATTGCCGCTGGGTTCATGGCTGGCGATGATGTCGGCATTGGCGTTGCCCACGCAACCCGCCGTCGCCGCGCCACTTGACGCCTTGTTGACCGCCACGCCTGAACTGACTGCGCCACAGGCCTATCTGGAGCTGGGCGTTGATCGCTTGAATCGGGCGCTGGATTTTTCGACTTCAGGGCAGGCCGATACCGGCGCGACCACTGGCAGCAACACATCACGCAGCGCGTCAGGCAACTACCAGGGCGTGCATGCCGCTGGTGGCTGGAAAGCCCGGGATGGTTTGTGGCTAATGGGCAGCCTCTGGCAGCGCAACATCCGCAATGGCACCGACACCTTTGGCTATGTCAGTTGGCAGGCCTCGGGTTTGATCCGGCTTCACGAGGCCAACGGGGCCTTGCCCGCAGTGGCGCTGCGCCTGTCTGCCTGGGGCAACCGGGCGAGCGCCACCGAGACCAGCACGCCTGTGCACGTGCCTGGCACGATTCTGAACAGCGTCAAGATCACCCGGCCATCAGATCAACAACTGCAGGCCGATCTGGTCGGCACCTGGCCGGTATCGGCCTACACCCATTTCAGCGCCTTGCTTGGTGCGGGCAGCACACGCCTGGCTTATGGCGAGTTGTCAGCCACCACCACGCGCAACGGTTGCAACTACCAACTCAGCTTCAATGGCAACGACATCTTTGGTGTCTTGGCCGAGGCTTGCAAGGCCAGCGGCGGGGTGATCCAGCAGTTTTATGACAGCAGCGGCGACTATGGCGTGGACGTGGCCAAAGAGATCGCCTGGCGTGGCCACTTTGTGCAGGCCGGGTTCAATGCCGACTGGCGCAGCGGTCCCTGGACACTGCTTGGCGGCTACTTGTTCCATTCAGTGCGGCGGCAGGCGGTTGACGCCATCCTGGCCGGGCGCGGTGACCCGGTGTTCCAGCGCAACCATGTCGTGACATTGGAGTCCGCCTACCAGTTCCAGCCTCGGCTCGGCGTCTTTTTACGTGCCCAGATCAGCAGCAATCTATTTCTCAACGACTTGCCCGTGACCTACAACACCAGCACCTCGGGCAGCTTTGGCAACCGTTTTTCACTCTTCACGCTGGGCTTGCGCGCTGGGTTCTAGCGCTGCACGGGGCCCGTGCCAGCGCGGGGCAGGGTGGTATCGTGCCGGTTCACCCTTCAAGGCTTTAAAAAGCCGGGTCCATGCGCTCGCCGCTGCTGCGGGTTGAGATCGATGCGGGGCCACCGATCGCCAGGAACCGCCATGCGCCTTTCAGTGACTGCACCAACCCTCATGAGAAACCAACGCCGGGCCGCCCCAAGTGTTTCTCCTCCCCCTCGGGGGGGCGGGCGCCGCAAGGCGGCGGCCTTGGGGGCGCTCATGAGAAACCAACGCCGGGCCGCCAATGACCAGAGGCCGTTGGCCTTCGCCAGGCACCGACAGTCCTCAGGACTGTCGATGTCCGGGCTCAGCCCCAAGTGTTTCTCC
>JAYWDK010000136.1:0-5998 GCA_043779845.1 Betaproteobacteria bacterium
CCACCCTGACGGCTGGCGCCGCTACACCGGCCGCGCCGGCGCGGTGATAGGCATCCAGTGTTTTGGTGAATCAGCGCCCGGCCCCGAGCTGATGAAGCACTTTGGTTTCACGGCTGAGGCGGTGATGGCGGCGGTGTGCCAGCGTGTGGCCGCCGCCAGCCGCACGGCCTGAATCCACCACGAATTTGTCCACCACTTTTCAAGCCAGAGCCCCATGTCCTTGATCTCATTGCGCCAACTGCTGGACCACGCCGCCGAGCACGGCTACGGCGTGCCCGCCTTCAACGTCAACAACATGGAGCAGATCCAGGCCATCCTGCAAGCGGCCGATGCTTGCGACGCGCCGGTGATCCTGCAAGCCAGCGCCGGTGCACGCAAATACGCCGGTGAGCCGTTTTTGCGCAAGCTGGTCGAGGCGGCGGTAGAGCAATACCCGCACCTGCGCATCTGCCTGCACCAGGACCACGGCGCGTCGGCGGCCGTGTGCCAGCAGGCCATCCGATCAGGCTTCACCAGCGTGATGATGGACGGCTCGCTGCTTGAGGACCAGAAGACGCCGGCTGACTACGACTACAACCTGGCCGTGACCCGGCGGGTGGTGGGCATGTCGCACGCGGTGGGCGTTAGCGTTGAGGGTGAGCTGGGTTGTCTGGGGTCGCTGGAAACCGGCACGGCCGGCGAAGAAGACGGCGTGGGCGCGCAGGGTGTGCTGGACCACGGCCAGCTGCTCACCGACCCCGGGCAAGCCGCTGATTTTGTGGCCCGCACCGGGGTGGACGCGCTGGCCATCGCCATCGCCATTGGCACCAGCCACGGCGCCTACAAGTTCAGCCGTCAGCCCACGGGCGATATTTTGGCCATAGCCCGCATCGCCGCCATCCATGCGCGCATCCCCAATACGCACCTGGTGATGCATGGTTCGTCCAGCGTGCCGCAAGAGTGGCTGGCCACCATCCGTGAGTTTGGCGGCCAGATCCGCGAGACCTACGGCGTGCCGGTGGCCGAGATCGTGCGCGGCATCGGCCACGGCGTGCGCAAGATCAACATCGACACCGACATCCGGCTGGTCATGACCGGCGCCATGCGGCAAGTGATGTTCACGCGGCCCGACGAGTTTGACCCCCGCGCATTTTTCAAGGCCGCCACTGCCGCCGCGCGCCAGTTGTGCCAAGAGCGTTTTGAGGCCTTCGGCTGCGCCGGCCAGGCCAGCCAGATCAAGCCTGTGCCGCTGGCCGTTTTGGCGCAGCGCTATGCCAAAACTGACGCATCGCTTCGTCAGGCAGCGTGACCATGGCCCGCCAACCAACGGTGATCGCGCCCAGCATCCTGTCGGCCAACTTTGCCCGCCTGGGCGATGACGTGGCCCGCGTGGTGGCAGCTGGCGCTGACTGGATTCACTTCGCCGTGATGGACAACCACTACGTGCCCAACCTCACCTTCGGGCCGATGATTTGCGAGGCGCTCAAACCCTTCACCGGGCAGGCGCTGATGGACGTGCACCTGATGGTGGACCCGGTGGATGCGCTGGTGCCGATGTTTGCCAAGGCGGGCGCGGGCCTCATCAGCTTTCACCCCGAGGCCAGCCGCCACGTGGACCGCACGCTGGCACTGGTGCGTGACCAGGGCTGCCAGGCCGGCTTGGTATTCAACCCCGCCACGCCCTTGGCTTGGGCTGCCGGCCGACGAGTGCCTGGCCATCGCGGACAGCACGGCGGGCGCCGAGGCCGCAAGCGCTGCGGGCCTGGCGGTTTTGCTCACCCGCAGCCGTTACAGCCAGGCCGATCAGGTACCGCCCGTGATGGCCGATCTGGACGGACTGGGCGAGCCTGGCGCCCCGGCGCAGGGGCAGCTTGGCGGGCGGCCCTGGGAGGGCGTGGTGACGGTGGCGTGCCTGCGCCAGGCCCTGGCGGCGCGGGCCCGCCGCGTGTGCAGGATTTCACGAACATCGCACTCAAGTTGATAGCGGGCGGGCCGAGCGGGTCTGCTGGTCCCTTCTGACGTGACTTTTTCACGGGCAAAACTGCACGTCCCGCATGCTCAAAATGGGCGAAAAACGCCAAGCGTGCCCATCATCGCGTCCATCGGTTAGGCCATGCGTTTTTAGCGTATTGGCGTTACATCAAAAGGACAAAAAGATGGGTTTCCTGACGGCATTTATCGTATTGATTGAGCGGCGCATCACCCGGCTGATGGCCGTGTTGTTGATGTCGACTTTGGCCTTGGTGTCCACCTTGGGCGTGCAAGCCGGTGGCCAAGGCAAACACCGCAAGGTGGCCAAGGATCTGGAGGTGGCGATTGCCGCGCCGGTTTCGCCGGGCCACCGCTGGGTGCGCCACGAAAACGGCCGCCGCATGGTTGACGCGCTGATCGTCAGCAACGACCCGGACCGCCAGATGACATCACTGCGCGCGCATGTCGTCCGCCTGGGCGGCACGGTGCATGCGGGGTTCATGGTGGTGGAGGCGCTGTCGGTGACTTTGCCGGCGCAGTCCTTGTCCAAGATCGACGCCCGTGACGATGTGGTTTCGATCTCACCCAACCGAACCACGCACCGCGCGGCCAGCACGATGGAGCTGACCACCGGCGCGCAAAGCGCCAACGTGCGAACGGCCACGGGCGCCACCACCTATACAGGCCTGGACGGCAGCGGCATCGGCATTGCCGTGCTCGACTCCGGCGTGTTTGCGCCGCACCAGCACTTCAAGAACGCCCTGGGCGCGAGCCGCGTGGTGCGCCAGGTGTCGGTGGTGGGCCGCACCGATGCCGATGCGGCGTCGATGATGGAGCCCGGCAGCCCGGCGCGCGTGGCTTACGAGGCCTCGGTCTCGTCAAGCCTGTCATCCATGCCCGATGCCTACGGCCACGGCTCGCACGTGGCGGCGGTGGCGGCGGGCCGCGGCAGCTACCAGACCTTGTTCGACACCACCGGCATCGCGCCGGGCGCCAACATCATTGACGTGCGCGTGCTGGCCGCCGACGGCATGGGCACCCTGGCCGACGTGCTGGCCGGCATTGATTGGGTGGTGAGCAACGCCAAGCAGTACAACATCCGCGTGCTGAACATGAGCCTGTCGGCGGGGTCCACTGAATCCTGGCAAACCGACCCACTAGCGCAAGCCGCCCGCATCGTCACGGCCTCGGGCATCACCGTTGTGGCCGCCGCTGGCAACTTTGGGCAGATCGCCTGGGGCACCACCTACGGCACCATTGGCTCGCCGGGGCATGACCCGTCGGTGATCACGGTGGGCTCGTCCAACATGAACCTGACCGTGGCCCGCGCCGACGACTCTGTCAACCTGTTCAGCTCGCGCGGCCCCACGCGTGGCGCCCGGTTTGACGCCAGCGGCGTGCGCAACATCGACAACCTCATCAAGCCCGACCTGGTGGCGCCGGGCAACCGCATCGTCAGTGCCGGCGCCACGTCCACGGCCGGTGCCTGGAACTATCTGGCCGCGCACAACGCGAGCTTGTTGACGGGCCTGAGCACCTACCAGACCTACACCAAGACGCTGATGATGTTGAGCGGCACGTCGGTGTCGGCGCCGGTGGTGAGCGGCGCCGTGGCCCTGCTGTTGCAGGCCAACCCAGGCCTCACGCCGCCCTTGATCAAGGCCATCCTGCAGTACACCGCGCAGCCGCTGCCCGGTGCCAGCCTGGTGGAGCAGGGCGCCGGCATGCTCAATGTGGACGGCGCGGTGCGCCTGGCCAAGGCGCTGCGCACCGACATCGCCAGCCGGGTGGCCAATGGCCAATTGCTGCCCGGCCAGGCCATCAATGCCACGGCCCTGCCGGCCGCCAGCTCGACCATCAATGGCGAGACCTTCAACTGGTCGCGCATCGTCACCGTGGGCGGCCGCCACATCGCCACCGGCGACAGCTTGTTCACCAGCTACCAGCCGATCTACGACCCGCGCCTGAACTGGGTGGGCACCAGTGCGCGGCGGATCCAGCTCAGCTTCTGGGCCTTCAATCCGCTGTATCTCAACGCGGACTCGGTACCGAAGTGGTTCTCCGAGGCGCTGGTGCCGAGCGGCGGCTTGTTGACCGCCGGGGTGCGCCTGGGCACGGCCTTGGCGGGTGCCAGTTCGCAGGTCGGCCGCACCGGGGTGTTCCTGCCCAGCAGCACCTTGTCGTCGTGGCTGGCAAGTGGCAGCGGCCAGACCCTGGCCACCGGCGTGGTGCTCAGCGAGGGCGTGGTGTTGAGCGAGGGCGTGGTGCTCAGTGAAGGGGTGGTGCTGAGCGAAGGCGTGGTGATGAGCGAAGGGGTGGTGCTGAGTGAGGGCGTGGTGCTCAGTGAGGGCGTGGTGATGAGCGAGAGCACGCGGGGTGCCAAGCGCGCATCCAGCCCGCTGGCACCGGTGGGCGAGCCGTGAGTCGCAACGGTGGGCGGGCCGCGAGCCAGGCCGCAGCAGCCTGGCCGGGCAGCATCAGCGCTCAAGTTGGCCGCTGATCGACCGACAACTTGCTTGAACCCTTGTGTGTCGAGGGCCCAGCGTCGGAGCCACCAGCCAGGCCATTGAGATGTCGACCAAGCCGAGTGACCCCCCCCTGCCTGCCCCGGCCGGCCTGATGCCCTGGCGACGGCTGCATGCCGCGCTGATGCCTGACTACAACCGGCAGGCCACCGCCTATTGGTGGTGCCTGCTGGCGCTGGGCCTGGCGGTGTTGCTGTTCGCGATCAACAACCTGGCCTCGCGCAGCATCGACATCCAGGCCCAGATCCTGTTCGGCTGCGCGGTGGCGATGCTGGCCGGCTTGTTCCCGGTGCGCATCCCGGGGTCGAAGAACTCATTCGCCGCCGGCGAAGTGTTCATCATGCTGCTGCTGCTGATGCAGGGCCCGGCGCCGGCCGCGCTGGCCGCCGCCTGCGAGGCCTTCATCGGCTCGGCGCGCACCTCCAAGCGCTGGACCAGCCGGCTGGTCAGCCCCTGCACCGCCAGCATCTCGATGATGCTGATGGGCTCGTCCTTCCAGGCCCTGGTGCGGCTGTTCAACCTGGACGGCGCGCCCGGCGAGGCCCTGGTGCTGATGCTGGCGATGGTGTTCTCGATCGGCCACTTCGGTGTCAACACCTTCCTGATCACGATGGTGATGCACCTCAAGCGCAAAGAGCCGTTGCGCCTGTCGGCCTTTTTGTCGAGCTTTGGCTGGGTCGGCACCACCTACGCCGCCAGTGCCTTGATCGCCGGCTTGCTCTACCTGGCCTTCAAGGCCACCGGCATCGGCGTGATGGCCGGCGCGGTGCCGCTGATCATCTTGCTGCTGGTGATGCTGCATTACCACTTCCGCCAGCGCGAGTCTGACGAGCAGGCCCAGGCGGTGCGCATCGACGCCGCCGAGCGCGAGGCCGCCCAGGCCGCGCGCCACCTGCAAGAGCTGCGCGAGAGCGAGCTGCGCTTCCACAGCGCGTTCTCGCATGCCGCGATCGGCATGGCGCTGGTGTCCACCCACGGCCAGGTGCTGCAGGCCAACCCGGCACTGTGCGCGCTGCTGGCCTGCAGCGATGACGAGGTGATTGGCCGGGATTTCAAGGACTTTGTGCACCAGGACGACCTGCCGCTGTTGGCCGCCCAGTGGACCGCGCTGCTGGCGCGCGACGCCAGTGCGCTGGTGGCGCGAGCGCTGGGCAGCCCGGCTGCGGTTGCTGCAAACCTTGCCGCCAACCTTGCCGCAAACACGGCCGCTGGCGCCGTGACGCAGCCCGCCGAGCCAGCCGATGCCACGGTCGAGCTGCGCTGTGTGCGGGCCGGCGGCGAGATCGTCTACATCGCGCTGCACAGCGGGCATTTCTCGGACCGCGGCGTGACCGAGCCCTGTTTGATCCTGCAGGCCCAGGACATCACCGCCCGGCGCGATGCCGAGGCCCAGCTGCAGCACATCGCCTACCACGACAGCCTGACCTCGCTGGCCAACCGCATCCGCTTCGGCGCCTGCCTGGCCCAGGCCATCGAGCGCTGCAAGCGCGACAAGCGCTGGCAGTTCTCGGTGATGTACCTGG
>JAYWDK010000137.1:0-5975 GCA_043779845.1 Betaproteobacteria bacterium
TCGGCCACTTGCAACAGGCCTGACAGGCTGACGCGTTGGCCGGCGGCGGCGGGCTCGGGTGCGTGGTGCAAATCAATGCCCCGGACAATGGTTTCCGGAAATCGCCATTGCCTGGCCAGCAGCGCGCCCAGGCGTGAATGGCCAATGCCCAAGACGCTGAGTTCGGCACGCTCGGCGCTGATGTCGGATTCGCGGGCCAGGGCGATGGCCCGCGCGGTTTCTTCGGGGTGAAACGTGGCCAGTGCCAGCTTGCCGATGTCGTGCATCAAGCCCGCCAGGAAAGCCTCGTCGGCGTCGTGACCGGCGACCGTGGCCAGCGCGCGCGCCGCCAAAGCCGTGCCGATGGCGTGGCGCCAGAACGCCCTGAAGTCAAATGCCGCGCACGCGTCGGCACGCAGCGCCTGGCGCAGGGCCACCGCAGTGAGCAGGCCGGACACAGTGCGCAAGCCGAGCAGGCGCACGGCGTCGCCAATGTTGTGCACCTTGCCGGGCGCGCCATAAAACGCTGAGTTGGCCAGTCGCAAGGTGCGTGCCGCCAGGGCGGGGTCACGCTCGATCAGTTCCACGCAGTGCTGGGTGGACAGGTCGTCTTGGTGCAGGGCGCGCATCAGCGCCACCACGGCCTCGGGCAGCGGCGGCAAATCATGGATGCGCTGCACCAGGCGGTCGATCAAGCCGGTGTCTTGCAGCGGGCTCGTGGCGCCCGCCGGCGCCGCCCCGGTGGCAAGGCCGGCGGGTGGCGTGGTGCCGGGCGCAGGCTTTGAGTTACCCGCGCCCGGCGTGGCCAGGCGGTGGGCGCTGAGCAAGGGCAGCAGGGCCGGGCCCGCGCTGGTGGCCAGGGCGTGGCGAAACAGGCGCGTCAACCGGTCTGGCGCCGGGTCAGGGCAGGGGCCAAGCAGCGGGGCCGGCGCGGCGCGTTCTGGCATGGCGTGAATGATCGGGCCCATGGCGGCGTGGTGCTTGAGGCCGCTCAACAGGGCCTGGCGCACGGCGTATCGCCCGCGTCGTCGGCCGCATTGTTGGCCGCGTTGTCGGCCGCGTTGTCGGCCGATACCGGGATCAGCATCAACACGTCACCCCGATCAAAATTGGCCCGCGGCATTGCGTTCAGCCAAGCCAGGCAGCGGCGCTGGTTCACCACCACCACCTGGCCGCCCAGGTCGGCATGGGCTGGCGCCTCGCGCAGGGCGGCCAGCACGTCGGACAGCGTGGGCCCCGGCATGTCGCCCAGGCTCGCCAGGGCGTCGGGCATCAGCTTGATCGCGCGCTGGTTCAAGTAGGCCAGCATGCCGTCCGGGTCCAGGCCGATCACCGCCGCAGGCAGCTGGTTGATCAAGTCGTGCAGGCCGCCTGCGCTGATCTGCATCAGCTCAGACAACGCGCGTTGCCGATCCAGCATCTGCGCCAGGCGCCCGTTGAGCGTGGCCTGCTCGGCGTTGGCGCGGGCCAGCTCACGCTGGAGCCGCAGGTTGTCGTCGGCCAGCTCTTTTTGCGTGAAGGCCTGGGCCACGTGCTCGCGCAGGCGCTCGTCGTCCCAGGGCTTGGTCAGGAACTTGTAGACCGCGCCCTCGTTCACGGCGTCGATGATGGACTGCAAGTCAGTGAAGCCCGACAAGGTCATGCGGATGGTGCTGGGGTGCAAGGCCTTGGCGCGCCGCAAAAAATCGACGCCCATCATGCCCGGCATGCGCTGGTCTGAAATGATCACGTCAACCGCCGTCTCGGCCAACACGGCCAGCGCCTCGGCGCCACTGGCGGCAGTGAGGATCTGGTAGCCGTCGCGCCTGAACAGGCGTTTCAGCGAGGCCAGCACGCTGGCCTCGTCGTCCACCAATAACAGCGTGCGTGGGCGGCCAATGGCCGACGCGCCAGGGCTGTCGGGCGCGCCTGGCATGACCATGCGTGCGTGCGCCGCGGTGTTTGGGCCGGGCTCAGGCGTCATGAGCTGAGTGCCAATCAGGTGGACTGGCTGACCCGGTCTGGCCCGCCGCCGCCGGGCCGGCCAGCGGCACCCACACGCGGAAATCGCTGCCCCGGCCCACGGTGGACCGCGCCTGGATCACGCCGCCGTGCCGCTGCACGATCGAAAACGACAGCGACAAGCCCAGGCCGGTGCCCCGGCCCACGTCCTTGGTGGTGTAAAACGGCTCAAAGATTCGGCGCAGCACGTCGTCGCCCATGCCGCAACCGGAGTCGCCCACCTGCACCCAGGCCCAGCCCGCCTGGGTGCCGCTGGACAAGGTGATCACGCCGTGCTCGGTGATGGCCTGCGAGGCGTTCACGATCAGGTTCATGAATACCTGGTTGAGCTGCGCCGCCAGGCACAGCACGGGCGGCAAGGGCGCCAGGTGCTTGACCACCTCGGCCCTGTACTTGACCTCGTGGCGCACCACGTTGAGCGTGGATTCCAGCCCGGCGTTGAGGTCGGCCTCTTGCCAGTCGGCCTGGTCCACGCGTGAAAAATCCTTCAAATCCTGCACGATCTTTTTGACCCGCGCCAGGCCATCGGCGCTTTCGTCCAGCAGTTGCGGCAAGTCCTCTTTCAGGTAGTCGAGTTCCACGGTTCTTTGCAGGCTGGCCAGTCGCGTTGCCGCAGCGGGGTCCGTGGGCGCCTGGCTGGCGCCGGCGTAGGCGTCCACCAGGCCGAGCAGCTCGCCCACGTACTGGCGCAGCGTGTTCAGGTTGGAGCTGACAAAGCCCACCGGGTTGTTGATCTCGTGCGCCACGCCGGCCGCCAGTTGGCCGATGGAGGCCATCTTGTCGGCTTGCAGCAGCTGGTTCTGGGCTTGCTCCAGCTTGGTGTTGGTGATCTGCATTTCTTCGACGCGGGCATGCAGTTCTTTTTGGGCAGCGCGCATTTCAGTGCGGTCTTGCAGCATCCACCAGGCGCCGGCGGCGGCTTTTTGGTGCTTGGCCACGTAGGCGTTGAGCTGCACCCAGATCGGCCTGCCGCTGCCGTGCCGCATCCAGGTTTCTTGCTGCACCGGCAAGCCTTGCGCCAGTTGTTGCTCGGCAATGCGGCCCACCTCGGCGTGCTCGTGCTCCGAGAGGTGCAGGTCCCCCGTGTACAGGCCCACCAGCTGCGCGCTGGGCAGGCCAAAGATCTCGCCCATCTTGCGGTTGCAGCGCTGCACCCGGTTGTTGGCGGCATAGGCCACGCCGATGGGGGCGTTGTCGATGAAGGCTTCCAGTTCGCGTGCGCTGGCGGCCAGCGCCGCTGATCGTTCCTCCACCAGCTGCTCCAGGCGGCGGGTGATCTCGTCGTCGGCGCGCCGGCGCTGGCTCACGTCCTGCAGGGTTTCAATGGCACCGATGACCACGCCGTCGTGGTCGCACAGCGGCGCGGCCGTGAAGTTCAGCCAGCGGCCCTCCAGGCCCAGGTCGGCAAAAAACGTTTCGCCCTCGTAGGCGCCCACGATGGCTTCGGACGGGTAGGCGCGCCCGCCGTACAGCGCCTGCAGCTCGGCGCCATTGATGCCCTGGATGATCATGTTGGCCAGCAGCGGCCGGGCGCTGGGGTAGAACGCCCGCCAGGACTCGGTCGAACCAATCATCTTGTACGCCGGCCAGCCGGTGAGCCGCTCGCAGGCGCTGTTCCAGTGCGTCACGCGGTGGTCGCGGTCGATCACGAACGACGCCACCGGCGCGCCGTTCACGATCTGCTGCAACAGCCCGCTCATGGCCTGCAAGCTGGTCTGCACGTGGTGGAAATCGGTGTGGTCCACGCAGGTCACCAGCGCCGCCGTCTGCGCGCCCCAACGCACTGGGCGCACGGTCAGCTCCACCTGCCGCAGGCTGTGGTCGGCCGTCAGCAATCGGGCCGATTGCGCTGGCGGCTGGCCGCTGCCGTGCAGGCAGTCGTGGGTGGCCGCAGCCAGCGCGGCGCGGTCATCGGCCGCCACCATGGCCACGTGCGCCGTGGCTTGCAGCGCGTGCTGGGGCAGCCCGCACAGGCGACGCAGGCAGGCATTGGCGCGCATGGGTTCGCCGTCGCGATGCAGCCAGGCCGGCACCGCGATGGCCTCCAGCAATTGGTCGACCAAAAGGTCGGCGGTCCAGGGCGCAGCCAGGTCGCTCATTGGCGTCGCGGGCTCATGCCGCTTTGCCCTTGCCAAGGCGGGCGGCGCCCGCGGACGGGGGCCGGATCGAGCTGGGCAGGATCCTGAGTACCACCTTGAGGTTTTCGCGCGCCGCAAACGCCGCGACCTGTGCAATCACCCGGGCCTCAAAAACATAACCCGCAGCCAACAGCACCGCGCCCCGGTTGGTCAGCAAATCCTTGGCCAGCTTCATCTGTGGCAGCAGTTGGCTGGCCAACACCTCGACGCCCTGCATTTCTTCAGCGTCGATGTCGGCCAGCACCGCAAACAGCGCGGCGGCCATTTTGGGGTCGTAGTGGCGGCCGATGCCGTCCTGGATGGCGCGCTTGGCCATGTCGGGGGTGTAAATACGCTCGGCCAGCCGGCCGTGGGTCAGGTCGTCGTAGTCGCTGACCACGGCCAGGATGCGGGCGCCGGGGTGGATGGCGTCTTGCACCAGGCCGTCAGGGAACCCTCGGCCATCAAAGCGCTCATGGTGCTGGCGCACGATCGCAGCCACGCCGTGCAGCTTGTCCAGGGGCATCAGCGCGGCCTCGCCATCCAGGGGGTGGTGGCGGTAGCGCGCCAGATCGTCGGGGCCATACGCCGAGACGGGCTTGCCCAGCATCGCGTCCGGAAAACCCATCTTGCCGATGTCGTGCAGCAGCGCCCCCAGGTGAACGTCTTGTTGCTCGCGCGCCGACAAGCCCAGGCGCACGCCGATGCGCTGGGCCAGGTCACCGACGCGGCGCGCATGGCCGGCAATGCCGTTGCCGCGCATCTCAAGCAAGCCCGAGAACATCGTCACCGTCAACGTGAAGTTGCGTTTGACCTCCTCGTAGGCCTGGTCGAGCATGCCGTTCATCTGCTCCAGCTCGGCGGTGCGCGATTTGACGCGGTCTTCCAGCGTCCTGTTCAGGTCTTGCAGATCCTGGTTCTGCTTCAGCGCCAAGGCCTGCAGGCTGGCGTTTTGCCGCTCCAGATCGTGGCGTTTCAGCGCGTCTTGCACCACCAGCAGCATGTCGTGGTCAACCCAGGGCTTGGCGATGTAGCGGTGAACCTCGCCCCGGTTGATGGCCGCGATGGTGGAGCCGATGTCGGCGTAGCCCGTCAACAAGATGCGCACCACGTCGGGGTGTTGGGCCCGCGCGGCTTCAAGAAACTCGGCGCCGTCCATTTCGGGCATGCGCATGTCGGAGATCACCAGATCCACCGGCTGTTCGCCCATCAGCACCAAGGCCTCGGCGCCCCCGCTGGCCAGCAAAGTGGTGTAGCCGTGCAAACGAAACAGGCGCCGCAGCGCGCTCAGCACCGACGGCTCGTCGTCGACCAGCAGCAGCGTGGCTTTGCCGGCCACTGCGGCGGGTTGAGGGGGGGAATCGATGTCCGACATGGGGCGCCGTTGTGTCTCGCTGCAAGTTCGACAAGAAAAGCAAGTTGCTTCGTTTTCGACAGTGTTGGGCGCGACTTGAGGCGCCCAGGCGACTTTGGGCAGTGCCACCTCAGTCCGTTGCGGCGCGGGCCTCCCTGCTTTGGGCGGTCTGCGGCGATGCAAAACTCGCGCGGACTTGTTCAGCGTCGCCTTAAAAGCCCCGGAAGGGCTGGTTGTTGAAAAGTGAATTGTTCTTTGCCGGGGCGGCGGTCAAAGTCTGGTTTGGCGCGGCGGTTCAGCGGCGAAGGTCAAAACAAGGGAGGCACTGATGAATTTGGAACACCTGCGTGACTGGATCGGCCGCACCGAGCAGCGCACGGACGAGGTCACGGCCGTGCCCCTGGCCGCCCTGAGCGCCACGCTGGACCGCGATGACCCCGAGCCGCTGCCGGGGTCAAGCGTGCCGCCGCTGTGGCACTGGCTGTACTTCACGCCGCTGGCCCGGCAAAGCGAGATTGGCATCG
>JAYWDK010000138.1:0-5973 GCA_043779845.1 Betaproteobacteria bacterium
GGCGGCCCCTCGGAGCGAGATCTTCAATCATCCGTCGCCGAGCATCTGAAGAAGGGCGATTTCAACGCGGCCATGGTTCAACTCAAGAGCCATCTGGCCGATCATCCGGGCTCGGCCCAAGCGCGTTTCCTGTTGGGAACCACCCTGGCAGAAGCGGCCGACTGGCGCACCGCCGAGCTGGAGTTGCGCAAAGCCCAGGAGTTGAATTACCCCAATGACCAGCTGGCGCCGGTACTGGCCAAAGTGCTCTTGGCGCAAGGCCAGGCCAAGAAGGTGACTGATGAGTTCAGCACGCTGGCGCTGCCGACGCAGCAGGCCAGCGCCGAACTCAAGACTATCGTGGCCACCGCGTACGCAAGGCAGGGGCAACGACAGCTGGCTGAGGCTTCGCTCAACGCGGCTTTTGCCGCCGATCCCAAATTTGGCCCGGCCAAGCTGGTGCAGGCCCGTTTTGCCGCCACCGATGGTGACTTCAAGAAGGCGCTGGCACTGATAGACGAGGTTGTCGCCGCGAACCCCAGCATGCCCGAGGCCTGGCAGAGCAAGGGCGAAATTCTGTTGTATGGGCTCAAGGACATGGACAAGGCACTTGAAGCCTATGCCAAAGCCATTGCCATCCAGCCTGAATTTGCGCAAGCTCATTTTTCGGCGATTGAAATTTACCTGACCCGGCGCGACGTTGAGGGCGCCCGCAAGCAACTCGAAGCGTTGAGAAAAGTGGCGCCGCAATTGCTTCAAACTCGATTCGTCGAGGCGCAGTTTGCTTATGTGGATCAAGACTACGCCCGCGCCAAGACGCTGTTGCAGCAGTTGCTGAAGACCGCGCCCGACAATGTTCGATTGTTGATTCTCGATGGCGCCGTCAGCTTGGCACTGAATGCCAATCTGCTGGCTGAATCCAGCTTGGGCAAGGCTGTGCGCCTGGCGCCAAACGCTGCCATGCCCAGAAAAATGCTGGCTCAAACCCATTTGCTTATGGGTCAGCATGCCAATGCCTTGACCGATCTCGGGCCGTTGGGTGACGCGGATCGCAATGATTCGGTTGTGTTGGCGCTGACGGCCCAGGCCTACCTGCAAGCGGGCAACCTCGACAAGGCTGACGAGTACTACTCCCGCGCCACCAAGGCCAATCCTGGCGATGTCTCGGTGCGTACCGCCGCCGCCTTGGCTCGGCTGGCCAAGGGTGACAGCGAAGGCGCGTTTGCCGAGCTGTATGCGGCGGCGGGGTCCGACAAGGGCGACACGGTTGATCTGGCCATCATCAGCGCGCATCAACGCCGAGGCGAACTGGATCTGGCGCTGAAGGCCATCAATGCCCTGGAGTTGAAAAGCCCGCGCAAGGCGTTGCCCGCTGATTTGGCGGGACGGTTGCATCTGGCCCGAAATGACCGAGTGGCCGCGCGCAAGAGCTTCAACCACGCCAATGAACTCGACCCTTTGTACTTTCCTGCCGTGCTGGGACTGGCCAAGTTGGACGTGGCTGACAAAGACATGGCCAGCGCGCGCGGGCGCCTCGAGGCCGTGCTCAAGAAAAACCCACGGCACAGCGATGCTCGCATGGCTTTGATTGAGCTCCGTATTTTCGAAAAAGCGCCCAAACCGGAAGTGGCCAAGTTGCTGGGTGATTTGATCAACGCCGATCCCACGTTTGCGCAAGCCCGCATGAAGCTGATTGATCTCCATCTCGCCAGCCAAGCACCCAAACAGGCTGTGACGGTGGCGCAGGAGGCGGTTTCAGCGCTGCCAAACAACCCTGAATTCCTGGATGCCCTGGGCCGTTCGCAGCTGGCTGCTGGCGAGATTCAACAAGGCGTCAGCACGTACAACAAGTTAATCTCGGCGCAGCCATCGCGCACTCAGCCGCTGCTGCGCCTGGCTGACGCGCAGGTGATGCAGGGCAATAGCAGCGGGGCGGTCGCCACTTTGCGGCGTGCCCTGGATTTGACGCCGAACAACACCGAAATCAACCGGCGCATGATGTCCTTGGCGCTGGCCAGCAAACAGCCCGAAAAGGCGGTGGCCTACGCCAAAGACATGCAGCGCCGACAGCCCAATCAGGTGGCCGGCTATATGTTCGAGGCCGAAGTTGAGGCCACGCGCAAGAATTGGCCTGCCGTCATTACCGTTTTGAAAACTGCCATAGTCCGTGCCTCCGCGCAGGGCCGGCCAGCAGCATTGAAGCTTTACGCCGCCTACATGGCTGGCGGCAAAGCGGCTGAGGCGGAGGGCGCTGCCGCTTCCTGGATGAAAGATCACCCGAAGGATTTGGCTTTTCCGGTTGAACTGGGTGACCTGTTGCTGACGCATGCTGATTTTGCGGGTGCCGAGAAGTACTTCAATACGGCGTTGAAACTGGCGCCCGACAGCGTCAACGTGATGAACAACCTGGCTTGGGTGTTGCTCAAGCAGCACAAAAAGGGTGCGCTCGGCTACTCAAAACGCGCACTTGATTTGGCGCCTGGCAGTGTGCCGGTCATGGATACCTACGCCATGGCCCTGGCCGATGATGGGCAGCTTGACAAGGCCATTGAAGTGGCCAAGCAGGCGCTGGACAAAGTGCCCGATGGCCATACCTACCGGCTCAATCTGGCGCACTTTTATGCCCAGGCCAACAAAGCCGATTTGGCCACCGCCGAACTCGACAAACTGGTCGCCCTGGGGCCCAAGTTCAGCGGTGCCGACGACGCTCGGCAATTGCTGGCTACTCTGAAGGGCAAGTGATCCTTCGGACGGGCAAGATGTCAACGTGCCGGGCTGGATGATGTCTATGGGTCACGTGATGCCGGGCCAGCGAATTCGGGTGCTGATGTTCGCCGAGGCGGTGACCTTGGCGCATGTCGCCAGGCCTTTGTCGCTGGCGCGATCAATTGACCCCGATCACCATGAAATCACCCTGGCTTGTGATCAGCGCTACGCCAATTTCGCGGCAGGTGGGCCCTGGCGGCATGTTGAGCTGACCAGTCTGCCCAGCGCCCAGTTCATGCGTGCCCTGGCGCGCGGAACGCCGCTGTATGACCTTGCGACCTTGAAATCCTATGTGTCGCAGGATCTTGCCTTGATCGAGGCGTTTCACCCCGATCTGGTCGTTGGCGATTTTCGGTTGTCCTTGTCGGTTAGCGCCAGGATGGCGGCAGTGCCGTATGTCGCTATCTCCAACGCCTATTGGAGCCCCGCATATCCAGCGGGTTTTGCGCTACCCGTGCTGCCAATGACGCGGGTACTGCCGATCCCTTGGGCGCAGGCGTTTTTTTCGGCGTTTCAGAAGCCCGCTTTTGCCGCACATTGCCGGCCCTTGAATCAGTTGCGGCTTCAGCATGGCTTGCCCAGCCTGGGCAACAACTTGCGCCGGATCTATACCGATGCAGACCATCTTTTGATCGCTGACGCACCCGCGCTGTTCCCAATTTCACCCTTGCCGCCGGATCAAACCTTCATCGGGCCGCTGATTTGGTCGCCGCAGATACCCTTGCCCGGCTGGTGGCCCGAACTATCCCCTGACTTGCCTTGCGTCTATGTCACCCTGGGCAGCTCGGGCCCGCCGGCATTGCTGGCGGTGGTGCTGCAAGCATTGCGAGGGTTGCCCGTGCAGGTGATTGCCTCGGCGGCAGGCGCGCCTTTGCCCGATCAAGTTCCGTCCAATGCCCACGTGGCAAGTTACCTGCCGGGAGACCTTGCGACGGCGAGGTCGAGCTTGGTGGTTTGCAATGGGGGCAGCCTCACCGTACAGCAAGCCTTGTCCGTAGGCACGCCGGTGCTGGGCTTGGCCAGCAACATGGACCAGTTCATGAACATGGCCGCTATCGAGGCCGCCGGTGCTGGCCGGGTACTGCGCACTGATCGCCTGAGTGTTGCGTCCATTCGGGAGGCCTGTCAGACGCTGTTGCAGGCGCCGGCCTATGCCGCCGCCGCACGGCGCCTGTCACCGTTTTTGGTGCCATCCCAATCCGTGGCCGAGGTGTTTGAACGGGTTGCGCGGCAACTGATTCAAGGCAAGCCGACCCCAAGCCCGACAGGCTCCTAAAAGTAATACGCCCCCAACAGCTGGATCGATTGACGATAGGGCACCAAGCCATACTCACTGCCGTTGCGACCGCTGGTTTGCTGCCATTGCAGCGCGACATCGGTGTGTTCCCAGTGGTAGCGCATTTCCAGCCAGGCCAGGCGGCTGTGGTCGTCAGCATTCAAGCGCAGCAAGGCGGTCAGATCCAGGTTCTTCACGAGCAGGCTCTTCTGGGTTGCGTAGACCAGGTATGAGCCGCGTGAGCTGTTTTCTTGGCGGCGCTGGGTCTCAATCAAAAACTGCGCCAGTGCATTCGGGTTGTTGAGCGAGGCTTGTGTCCACGACGCTTGGCTGGGCGCAAAGCCGTTGTACTCGTACTCCGCCGTCAACGACAGGCGCGATGCCGTGGAATAGGTCAACCCGGCCGCCGCTCGATTGCGTTGCTCGCGCGGCGCGGCTTGGGCCAGCGCCTGCGCCAACAGGTTGTCGTCACGGCCTCGTGAAAACTCCAGATGGGCCGCTGCGGCGTCCGACAAAAGCGCCGTCATACTGGCGCCCACCTGAGACCCACGCACATCGTCATAAGTGAGCAGCAGCTGCCCTGAAATCCGGTCAGAGTACTGGCTGCTGTAGGACAGCACCGCACGGTTGCGGTTGTTGGTGGCCCCAAGATCCAGGCTGAAACTGCTGGTGCTGGGCGAGGACACCAACTTGGGCGCCAGCGCCACCGCCAGCGTGCCACTGGGGGCGATGTGTTGGCCACGCAGCATCACCGTGCCCATTCGGTTCTCGCGTTGGGCGATCGGGTCAACCGAGGTCACGGCCCGCAAGCTGCCGTCGCGAAACACATCGGTCGGGTTGTAGCCATAGGCCGTGCCGTGGCGCAGGTTGATGCGCCCAAACTCCAGCACGTTGCTACCGGCGTCGTCTTGCCAGCTGGCGTAAGCCTCACGCAGGCTGTTCAGGGTGGGTGACTCGTCACCACCGGTTGGGCTGAGGTTGTCCAGGCGGTCAGATACCGCCGCACGCCATCCGCTGCCCAGCTTGGCGCTGTGCGAAAAATCAATGGAAAGCCGGTGCGCGTCCAGGGTTGGCAGGCCATACCGTTGGGCGATGCGGCCAACCACGCCTTCAATGAACAGCCGCGTATGTGGCAATGTTTGCGCTGGCGTGGCCGCGACAGGGGCACTTTCAAGCGACAACGCGTCCAAGTCGTCAGCTCGAACAATTTGCGGAGCAAACAGCGCCGAAACGCACGCAGCGCAGGTCAATAGGCGATACATCGAATTCAAGGGTCTACTCCGGCTGAAATCGGGGCAAAAAATCCCGCTGGAACCATGTGGCGGGAATGTTGCGAGCTGCAAAATCAGAGAATTTCAACAAGGTCACTGATTGTGGATTGAGCCCGTCAATGATGACGGTTTCGGTTGGGCGCTCTGTCCCGAGCTGGTTTTGAAACTTCCTGAAGAACGCGGTCTTGAGCAAGCGGCCTGATTCCGAATGGAACTGGGCCTTCAATGGCCAGCTATTTTCGACGTTCACCCACAAATCAATCGTGGCATAGGTTGCCTCAGTGCCAGTGGCCACCAATGCCAGTTTGTAGGCTTTGCGCATGCGCCGCTCGCCATCTTGAATGCTTTCCTCGGCCGCCAACGTGGCTTGGTAATCTTTCGCGAAATTGACCGTAACCACGTCGCCATTGGACGCTTGCCCCATCAGGCGCTGCTGTGGCGATAACCGAACGCTGGCTTTGGTCCCCGGGTCAAAAAACCAAAGATCATTGCCGTGTTTCAGCATCAACTTGCCCACATCGCGCGCGGGCTGCATGAATCGGATCAGGCTGGCATATTGGCCGCCCTCAAGCACCCGCGAATAGCTCAGCAAGGTGCTGGTATCGGTTTGCACGCCCTTCTCAAACTCCGTCAGCGTCACGGTTACTTTGAATGGCTGGGTTGGATTGCGCACGGCATCAC
>JAYWDK010000139.1:0-5967 GCA_043779845.1 Betaproteobacteria bacterium
CTGCGCATGCAGGGCGCCCACGGCGACGGCGAACAGGGGATCACGCGCGTGATGCAACTGAGCGCGCTGAAGGCCCAGGGCATCGAGGCGTTCTGGGCGGCTGTCCTGGAATTCCACCGCAAGCGCCACGCCAGCGGCGAGTTCGCAGCGCGTCGCCGGCAGCAGGCGCTGGCCTGGATGTGGGACATCGTGCACGCGCGGCTGCACGCCGACTTTCACCACCACGCCGCCGTGCGCGCGGCATTGCCGCAGACGGTGCGCGATGTGACCGAAGCGCGCGTCGCGCCATCATCGGCGGCGCGCGCGCTGCTGAATCTTTTCGAACCCGCAACCAGGTAGACCGACCATGCACGACATCATCCAGCAGCTCGAAGCGAAGCGCGCCAAGGCCCGCCTGGGCGGCGGCGAGAAGCGCATCGAAGCGCAGCACCGCAAGGGCAAGCTGACGGCCCGCGAACGCATCGAGCTGCTGCTCGACCAGGGCACGTTCGAGGAATGGGACATGTTCGTCGAGCACCGCAATCACGACTTCGGCATGGCCGACAACCGACCGCCCGGCGACGGCGTGGTCACCGGCTACGGCATGATCAACGGTCGCCTGGTGTTCGTCTTCAGTCAGGATTTCACGGTCTTCGGTGGCGCGCTCAGCGAAGCCCATGCCGAGAAGATCTGCAAGGTGATGGACCAGGCGATGAAGGTCGGCGCGCCGGTGATCGGCTTGAACGATTCGGGTGGCGCCCGCATCCAGGAAGGCGTCGCGTCGCTGGGGGGTTATGCCGACGTGTTCCAGCGCAACGTGATGGCCAGCGGCGTGATCCCGCAGATCAGCATGATCATGGGCCCGTGCGCGGGCGGCGCGGTGTATTCGCCGGCCATGACCGACTTCATTTTCATGGTCAAAGACAGCAGCTACATGTTTGTCACCGGCCCCGAGGTGGTGAAGACCGTGACGCACGAGGAGGTGACGGCCGAAGAATTGGGTGGCGCGGGCACCCACACCACCAAAAGCGGCGTGGCCGACCTGTCGTTCGAGAACGACGTGGAAGCCATCCTGATGCTGCGCCGGTTCTACAACTACCTGCCGCTCAACAACCGCGAAAAGCCGCCCGTGCGCCTGAGTGGTGACCGCGCCGACCGGCTCGACATGTCGCTCGATACGCTGGTGCCCAACAACCCCAACAAGCCCTACGACATCAAGGAGTTGATCTTCAAGGTGGTCGACGATGGCGACTTTTTTGAGCTGCAACCCGACTACGCCAAGAACATCGTGATCGGTTTGGCCCGCATGGAAGGCCAGACGGTGGGGCTGGTGGCCAACAACCCGCAGGTGCTGGCCGGCTGCCTGGACATCAAGAGCAGCATCAAGGCGGCGCGCTTTGTGCGGTTTTGCGATGCGTTCAACATTCCCGTGGTGACCTTCGTCGACGTGCCCGGCTTCATGCCCGGCACCAGCCAGGAGTACGGCGGCATCATCAAGCACGGCGCCAAACTGCTGTACGCCTACGCCGAGTGCACGGTGCCCAAGGTGACGGTGATCACGCGCAAGGCCTACGGCGGCGCTTACGACGTGATGAGCAGCAAGCACCTGCGCGGCGACGTGAACTTTGCGTGGCCCAACGCCGAGATCGCGGTGATGGGCGCCAAGGGCGCGGTGGAAATCATCTTCCGCGAGGACAAGGGCGACCCTGAAAAACTGGCCGCCCGCGAGGCCGAATACAAGGCCCGGTTTGCCAACCCGTTTGTGGCCGGCAGCCGAGGCTTTATTGACGACGTGATCCAGCCGCACGAGACCCGCAGGCGCATTTGCCGATCCTTGGTGATGCTGCGCGACAAAAAGCTTGAAAACCCCTGGCGCAAGCACGGCAACATCCCGCTCTGATTGTTCCCCCACGCTCTGTACCGGTCGCTGCCCCCCCAAGGGGGTCTTGCAGCGGCCCGGCAAAGCCGGTTCCGCGCAAGCGGCTTGGTTGAAATGCCAGCGACGCCGAGTGCGCCGCATTGTTTGAAAGTCATCATCATGTTTAACAAGATACTGATCGCCAACCGCGGTGTAAACGGCCGCGCAGCGGACGTTTCGGCGAAGCCAAATTGCGTGGTGCGCGCAGCGCACGCAGGTGATTTCAACCCGATGGAGCACAACCATGTTTAACAAGATACTGATCGCCAATCGGGGTGAAATCGCCTGCCGGGTCATCAAGGCCGCCAAGAAAATGGGCATCAAAACCGTGGCGGTGTACTCCGAAGCCGACCGCGACGCGCTGCACGTTGAGTTGGCCGACGAGGCCGTGTTCATTGGCGCGGCGCCCAGCCGCGAGAGCTATTTGCTGGCCGACAAAATCATCGCTGCCTGCAAATCCACCGGCGCGCAAGCGGTGCACCCGGGCTACGGCTTTTTGTCAGAAAACGAGGCATTTGCCCGCCGGGTGGAAGAAGAAGGCATCACCTTCATTGGCCCCAAGCACTACAGCATTGCGGCCATGGGCGACAAGATTGCGTCCAAAAAGCTGGCGCTTGAAGCCCGCGTCAATACCATCCCCGGCTGGAACGAGGCCATTGAAGCGCCCGAGCGCGCGGTCGAGATTGCCCAGGGCATTGGCTACCCGGTGATGATCAAGGCCAGCGCCGGCGGTGGTGGCAAAGGCCTGCGCGTGGCGCACAACGACAAAGAGGCGTTTGAGGGCTTCACCGCCTGCCGCAACGAGGCCCGAAACAGCTTTGGCGACGACCGCGTGTTCATCGAGAAGTTTGTCGAGAGCCCGCGCCACATCGAGATCCAGGTGCTGGGTGATGCACACGGCAACGTGGTCTACCTGCACGAGCGTGAATGCTCAATCCAGCGCCGCCACCAGAAGGTGATCGAGGAGGCGCCGTCGCCTTTCATCAGCGAAGCCACGCGCCGTGCCATGGGTGAGCAAGCTGTGGCGCTCGCTCAGGCTGTGCGTTATCAAAGCGCCGGCACGGTAGAGTTTGTGGTGGGCCGTGACCAAAGCTTCTACTTTTTGGAGATGAACACCCGCTTGCAAGTCGAGCACCCAGTGACCGAAAGCATCACTGGCATTGACCTGGTGGAGCAGATGATCCGCGTGGCTGCCGGTGAAAAATTGGCCTTCAAGCAAGCGGACATCCCACGTCGTGGTTGGTCCATGGAATGCCGCATCAACGCCGAAGACCCGTTCCGCGGCTTCTTGCCATCCACCGGTCGGCTGGTGCGCTTTCAGCCGCCCGTCACCACGATGGAAGCCTCACTGCCCGTGCCTGAGGGCGGTGGTGTTCGGGTAGACACCGGTGTTGAAGAAGGCGGCGAGATCCCGATGTACTACGACTCGATGATCGCCAAGCTGATCGTGCACGGCGTCGATCGGCTCGACGCCATCCACAAGATGCGCGAGGCGCTGAACGGCTTCGTGATCCGGGGTGTGTCAAGCAACATCCCGTTTCAGAGCGCGCTGTTGGCGCACCCCAAGTTTGTGTCGGGTGATTTCAATACCGGCTTCATCGCCGAGAACTACCCGCAGGGCTTCCGCGCCGAAGACGTGCCGCACGACGACCCGGATTTGCTGGTGGCGCTGGCCGCCGCCGTGTACCGCCGCTACCGCGACCGCGCGGCCGGCATCACGGGCCAGATGCCGGGCCACGGCGTGCAAATCGGCGAGCAGTTTGTGGTGGTGATCAAGGGCGAGGCGGGCGCGCACCTGCACAAGCCCGTGCGCATCCAGGCTGGCGAGCAGCTCACGGTCACGGTGGCGGGCAAGCCCTACGTGTTGGCCAAGGACTGGGACTTTGGCGGCATCCGCGCCACGGGCACCTGCAATGGCCAGGCCTTTACCGCGCAGGTTGAGCGGCAGGGTTTGTGGTACCGCGTCTCGCACAACGGCTTGGTGGTCGAGGCCCAGGTGATGAGCGCGCACGCCGCCGCGCTGCTGCGCCTGATGCCCTTCAAGGCGCCCGCCGACATGAGCCGGTTTTTGCTGTCACCGATGCCGGGCTTGCTGGCTGCGGTGGTGGTGAAGCCGGGCCAGGTGGTGCAGGCCGGCGAGCGGCTGGCGGTGATCGAGGCCATGAAGATGGAAAACATCCTCACGGCCGCGCAAGATTGCACCGTGGCCGAGGTGCTGGCCACGCCGGGTGAAAGCCTGGCGGTGGATCAAGCCATTCTCAAATTTGTCTGAGCCCGGATTGATGACTACTTTCAGCGAGCAGCCCCTGCGGCTGCACAAGCGCGTGGCCTTTGTCGCTGACCAAAAACCGGCATCCAGCACCTGGTCCACCGCCGCCGTGCTGGCGCTGATGCAGCAGCCCTTCATGGCCTTGGTGCAGCAGGCCCATGCTGTTCACCTCGAAAATTTTCCGGCCGGTGACATCGAGCTGGCCTCGCTGCTGTCGGTCAAAACCGGTGGGTGCCCTGAAGACTGCGGCTACTGCCCGCAGTCCATCCACCATGAAACCGGGGTGGCCGCCACCAAGATGCTCACGCCTGACGAGGTGATGGCTGCCGCCCGCGCCGCGCAAGCGGCAGGCGCCTCGCGTTTTTGCATGGGTGCGGCCTGGCGCAGCCCCACCGACCGCGACGTCGACAAAGTGGCCGAGCTGGTGCGGGGCGTGCGCAGCCTGGGGCTGGAAACCTGCGCCACGCTGGGCATGTTGGCGCCCGGGCAGGCCACCACGCTGGCCGAGGCGGGGCTGGATTTTTACAACCACAACCTCGACAGCGCGCCTGATTTTTATCCCGAGGTGATAGGCACGCGGGTCTACCAGGACCGGCTCGATACGCTGGGCCATGTGCGCGACGCCGGCATCAAGGTGTGCTGTGGCGGCATCGTGGGCCTGGGCGAATCTACGGAGCAGCGCGCGGGCTTGATTGCCGAGCTGGCCAACCTGCTGCCGCAGCCTGAATCGGTGCCGGTGAACAACCTGGTGCGGGTGGCGGGCACGCCGCTGGCCGGCAATGACGCGGTGGACCCCTTTGAGCTGGTGCGGGTGATTGCGGTGGCCCGCATCACCATGCCGCGCGCGCGTGTTCGTTTGTCGGCCGGCCGGCGTGAGCTGGGTGACGGCATGCAGGCGCTGTGCTTCATGGCCGGCGCCAACTCCATTTTTTATGGCGACAAACTGCTGGTCACCGGCAACCCCGAGGTGCTGGATGACCGGGCGCTGCTGCGCCGCTTGAACCTGCCGATCTCCAGCGAAATTCAACCCCACAAGGCCACCGCATGAGCGCGACAAATTCGGCGATCAAACCCTTCCGCATCCTGGGCATCCAGCAAATCGCCATTGGCGGGCCCGACAAGCAAAAGCTCAAATCTCTGTGGGTGGACATGCTGGGCCTGACGGTCAAGAGCACGTTTGTATCCGAGCGCGAGAACGTCGACGAGGATATTTGCCAGCTCGGCCATGGCCCCACGGCAGTCGAAGTCGACCTGATGCAGCCCATCGACCCTGACAAAAAACCGGCGGTGCACACCACGCCGCTCAACCACGTGGGCTTGTGGGTTGATGACCTGCCCAAAGCAGTTGGGTGGATGACCGCCAACGGCGTGCGCTTTGCACCGGGCGGCATCCGCAAGGGCGCCGCCGGCCATGACATCTGCTTCATCCACCCCAAGGGCAACGAGCAGCATCCGCTGGGCGGCGAGGGCGTGCTGATCGAACTGGTGCAGGCTCCCGCCGACGTGGTGGCCGCGCTGGGCTGAGCGACGCCGCCAGCCCACCCGCCATCACGGTGTGGGTTCACGGTGGGCTGCCGGCTGGTTTTGGGTTCGGCGCGCGGCGCCGGTCAGATCACCGAGCCTTCGGCCGTTGATACCAAGTCGATGTCGTCATCATCATCGCCGTCATCGCCCCGCAGCAGCGCCAGCATCTGCGCCGCGCCCATCACCGCGCCGCCGCCGCCGTCTTGGCCGGACAGCACGCCGTCGGCCAACGCGCGCTTGCTGTGGTGCAGTTTGACGATGCGGTCTTCGATCGAGC
>JAYWDK010000140.1:0-5967 GCA_043779845.1 Betaproteobacteria bacterium
ATCTGGACGGCGGACGCCAAGAACACGCCCTACCGCGACGGCGTCAAGAACCTGCGGCCAGCGGGCTACGCCGGCAAGCTGGGTTACGCCTCGGCCGGCGCGGGCGCCGACTTCATCGTTTGCAACATGGTGGCCGAGGCGGCTAGCGGCGCCAAGACGCCCAAAGAAGCGGCCGAGCGCGCGCAAAAACGCGCCGAGCGTTATTACAAAGTGTGAGGTCGCGTCGGCCGGAGCGGGCGCTTCGGCCGAACTCGGCGTCTTGCTGTGACCGCCGGTGGATTGACGTGTTTGGGCTTCCATGAAACTGCTTGAAAAACTTCAGAACAACCGCAATGCACTCGGCTGGCTCTTCATGCTGCCGGCCACCGTATTGCTGCTGCTGTTCCTCACTTACCCACTCGGCCTGGGCACTTGGCTGGGCTTTACCGACGCCAAGATCGGCCGGGGTGGCGACTGGATCGGTTTCGAGAACTTCAGCTTCCTGGTCACCGACAGCGTCACCCAGCTGGCGCTGTTCAACACTTTGTTCTACACCACCGTGGCCAGCATCCTGAAGTTTGTGCTGGGCTTGTGGCTGGCATTGCTGCTGAACAAAAATCTGCCATTCCAGAGCTTTTTCAGGGCCGTGGTCTTGCTGCCCTGGATCGTGCCCACGGCCTTGTCGGCGATCGCCTTCTGGTGGATTTACGACGCGCAGTTTTCGGTCATCAGCTGGGCGCTGCTGAAGATGGGCCTGATTGATCGCTACGTTGACTTTTTGGGCAACCCCTGGAATGCCAGGTTCTCAACCATCGTGGCCAACGTGTGGCGCGGCATCCCGTTTGTAGCCATCTCGCTGCTGGCCGGATTGCAGACCATTTCACCGTCGTACTACGAAGCCTCGGCGATTGATGGCGCCACGCCCTGGCAGCAGTTTCGGCACATCACCTTGCCACTGCTCACGCCCATCATCGCGGTGGTGATGACCTTCTCAGTCTTGTTCACCTTCACCGACTTCCAGTTGATCTACGTGCTGACGCGGGGTGGCCCACTCAACTCCACCCACTTGATGGCCACGCTGGCGTTTCAGCGCGCGATCTCGGGCGGGGCCTTGGGTGAGGGCGCGGCGATATCAACCTTGATGGTGCCCTTCCTGTTGGGGGCCATCATGTTCAGTTATTTTGGCCTGCAGCGCCGGGCCTGGCAGCAGGGTGGCGACAAATGAGCGCCCCAAGGCCGGCCGGGGCCGTCCGTCCCCCACGGGGATCAAGGAAAGTGGCAGAGCCACATTTCCATGAGAGCGAGCACAGCGCATGAGCAACAACAAGAACAACGACGATGCCAAGGGCATGGATTTTTTGCAGTCCATGCCCAGGCGCTGGGTCACGATCTACATCCCGATGTTCATCTTCGTGATCGTGCTGCTGTTCCCGTTTTACTGGATGGGTATCACCGCGTTCAAGCCCGACAACGAGCTCTTGTCTCGAGACGGCAACCCCTTCTGGATCGTCTCGCCCACCTTGGCGCACTTCAACAAGCTGCTGTTCCACACCGAGTACCCGGCCTGGTTGTGGAACACGGTGATCGTCTCGGTGGTGTCTACCGTGTTGTCGCTGGCCGCGTCCATCCTGGCGGCGTATGCCATTGAGCGCCTTCGCTTCCAGGGCGCCAAGGCGGCCGGTGGCGCCATCTTCCTGGCCTACCTGGTGCCGCCGTCCATCTTGTTCATTCCGCTGGCGGCTATCGTTGTCAAGCTGGGCTTGTTTGATACGCGCATGGCTTTGATCCTGACTTACCCCACTTTTCTGATCCCGTTTTCAACCTGGTTGCTGATGGGCTACTTCAGGTCCATCCCCTACGAGCTTGAAGAGTGCGCGCTGATCGACGGCGCCAACCGCTGGCAGATCCTCGTCAAGATCGTCTTGCCACTGGCGGTGCCCGGCCTGATCTCGGCCGGCATCTTTGCCTTCACGCTGAGCTGGAATGAGTTCATCTACGCGCTGACGTTTATCTCGTCCAGCGAGAACAAAACGGTGCCAGTCGGCGTGGTCACCGAGTTGGTGGAGGGTGACGTCTACCACTGGGGCCCCCTGATGGCCGGCGCGTTGCTCGGCTCGTTGCCCGTGGCCTTTGTCTACTCGTTTTTTGTCGAGTACTACGTCTCGGGCATGACGGGGTCGGTCAAGGAGTGAGACAGTTTTGAGACGTCATCAGGGCGGATCGGGGCGACCCGTTCTTGGCACCAAGCGGTCGCCGGGAATGTGTGGCCATCGATGCCAGTCAAGGGCGCTTGGCGGCCAAGTGCGGGTGCTCATCGATGGCCGGTCTACAGCAAGTCAGTTCTTCACGCTTGCAGGGTCGTCCTTCTCGTTTTACGCATGGCTACGACATCGACGGTGAACAGTTCGATCATGCCGTCGACAGCGGTCTTGAACTCATCTGCCACGGTATATGCGTCCTCGAAGATATCCCGTGACTGACTCTCTATGGCCCGAGCGAAAGCAAAGTTGCGCGGTCTTGGCCGATCCCGCTGCCGTGGCAGCCACAGATTGCGCCCGCCTACTTGATACGCACCAGCGGGCAGGCGAGCGCGTCGTCCAGGCGGCCGGCTTGCCGTTCCGCTTCGCTGCGGTAGCCGATGACCTCCCAGCGCTCATCCCCCGCCTGGCCGGCTTGGCCCGACTTGCGCAGCAACTCGACGCTGGCAAATAGACAGCCCGGCATTGCACGCTCGAAGGTGAAGAGCGTGCGACCGATGCCGACCTTGGCTCCCATCTCACTGAACTTGAAAGGCAGACCAACACAGCGACTGAAGGGCGTGCGCCAACTCAGTGTGCGTTGGGTGATTTCAAGCTTGCCAGCGCATGCACGCCCACCACCCTGCCAAATGCCGGCGGGCACGCTGTTGCCGTCGGCGCGGGCCTCAGGGACGCGCGCCAGCAGGACACAGATGATGGCCGCAGCAATGTGGAAGTTCATTTCGGCATCAGGCTCAGGCAATACTCAACCTTCTGCTTGTACATCGGGTCGCGGGTGTTGTAGCGCCTCGCCGCAAAGTCGGCGGTGATGGCCGTCCAGCCTGTAATCACCTGCTGAACCGACGCCTTCTTCAACTTCAATACCTGGCCCGGCTTGATAATGACAAGCGCGGTCGGGTTCAGGCTCTTGAGCATTTCCACGGTGCTCGCATTGGCCTTAGCGATCTTCTCCAAGCTGTCACCAGACTTGACCGGCACATCGTAAACCTTGCCGTCCTGCGCGTCAGGTATCGATTTGTACGCATAGCTCGCAGCGCGCATGAGCAAGTAGGCCGTGCCGGCCAGAATATTGGGCCCAGGCCCTGAAGCACTGGCTTTCAGGGTCGTCTTCTGCGCGGCGCTGAGGATCAGGTCACCGCCTTCCTTGCCTCCGAGCAAGGCTGCAAGCCCAGGGTCACCAGCATTACCAATCTGCATAGGCCGCTGGTTCCAGGCTGTGTTGTCTGGGCCGCCGCTTTCCACCCACACCATTGCCTTTATCAGTTTCTTGTCCAGTGCACGATAGCCCGTGAAATTGGCGAGGCGGCCGTTGAACTCCAGAACCGTAGCGCTGATCAAAATGTCGTGTTGATTCCAGCGCGTATCAGTCTTGGCCAGGTTGATCGTATCTTGCCATTTTTCGTAAGGTGTCTTGATCTTGGGTGGGGCAGGGCTCATGACGGCAGGTCTCCTGAATCGTACGACGATGCCAGTTGCGACCTGTGGCGCTATCCCCAAGGTAATGGATGTGTGGGCTTTTGTTATGTCGCAAGCAGCCGATGCTGATTGGCTGATGCCTCGCGTACCTGTACTGCAAATGCGGGCACCACCGCAACAACACCGGTGGACCGGCAGCTTTGCGGCTTCGAATCGAAGTTCGCGTGGGTTCGCTAGGGGTCGTCCGCCGGCCATCAGCGAGACTTGGCAATCAGCAAGCTGGTCGGCAGCAAAATGACGCAAGCAGCCCCAGGGCAATTCGTGTTTTTCGTCTACGCGCCTGTAGCGCCTGGCTGGCGCCACGATGGATCTGTCAAGCCGGGGTGACCTTGACGCGTGCCGCCTTGAGCCGGGGCGCAGGCACGCCCAGTGACGGCAACCTGCGGCGCGACGACAGCACTGCTTCGATGTCATCGTTGGCGCCGTCGATCAGCACCAGGATCGCGCGTTCGGCTTGCTCAGGCGCACGCTGGATCACTGCATCAAGCACGGCGCGGTGCAGGGGCAGCGACGAGGCCGGGCCATTGGTGCGTGAGGTGGAGATTTCGAAACTGGTGCGCAGCAGTGCGCCCAGCGCCTTGCTCATTTGCGCCACCATGCGGTTGTGGCAGGCGCGCAGCAGGCCCTGGTGAAATCGCAGGTCGAAACTGACGTAGTCGCCGCCGTTGTCGATGGCGTCTTTCATGCCGGCGTAGGCAGTTTCGATTTCGGCGATGTCGGCGGAGGTGGCGCGCTCGGCGGCTAAACGTACTGCGGCGGGCTCCACCACTCGGCGCAGCTCTTGCAGATCCCGCAAAAGCTCACGAGACAGGCCATTTTTGGAATGCCATGACACCACGTCGGGGTCAAACCAGTTCCAGTGCTCCTCGGGCATCACGCGGGTGCCCAGCTTGGGGCCGGTGATCAGCAAGCCCTTGGCCACCAGCGATTTGACGGCCTCGCGGATGACGGTGCGGCTGACGCCCAGCGCCTCACACAACAGCGGCTCGGGTGGTATGGCCGCGCCCACCGGGTAGTGGCCGCTGACGATGTCGCCACCGAGTTGGTCAACGGTATTGCCGTGCACGTTTTTGATCATGATCGAGTGGGCGTGATAGGCCTGATGCGCCGGTGGGCCGGCGTGCCTTGGGTCATGCCCGCACGAACAAGGTCACCAGTGGTGCGGGCCCCACTTGCCGGCTCCAGTGGCCGTGCACGGTGGGGTCGAAGGTGGCGCCGGCCGGCAAGGTGTCGGCCGAGAAAAAATGCTGGCCCGGACCAAATACCCTGGCGCTGCCGTCTTGCAGGCTGATCTCCATCTGGCCGCCCAGGATGAACACCCACTGCGGGTCCCCAGTGCAATGGAAGCTGCTGCGAAACCCCAGCGGGCTGTGGCGCAATTGGTAGCCGCCGCTGGGCATCAGCGGTGACAACTGCGCGGCGGGTTTGCCTTCGCTCAGCAGGAGGGTTGAATCACGAAAGCGCGCGCGGCCGTCGGTGTCGGTGAACAGGGTGACTTGGGTGAATTCAGCGGGCATGGGATGGGGTTCTCAAAGCGTGGCGGTGACGCCGCCGTCCACGTAGAGGATATGGCCATTGACGAAACGCCCCGCCTCGCTGGCCAAAAACACGGCCGCCGGGGCCAAATCCTCCACGTCGCCCCAGCGGCGGCTGGGCGTGCGGTTGATCAGCCAGGCGCTGAACGTCGGGTCATCCACCCGCTTTTGGGTGAGCTCGGTCTTGAAGTAACCCGGCCCGATGCCGTTGACGGTGATGCCGTAGGGGCTCAGGTCGATGGCCATGCCCTTGGTGAGCATTTTGACGGCGCCCTTGCTGGCAGCGACGTCAGTCACGTCGAACGCCAACTCATGCACCACCAGGCCCTCGTTGCGCAGCGTGGCGGCGGTGGCGGCCAGCTTGGCGGCATCGCGCCCGTTGAGCACCAGCGCGGCGCCGGCCTGGCCCAGACCACGCGCCAATGCCAGGCCGATGCCCGACGATGAGCCGGTGACGAGGGCCAGTTGGCCGTCCAGGCGGAAGGTATGGGCGGTGATCATGGCGTGTGGCGTGGGTTTGTGGATAGGCGGGTGAGATGGGTCAGCGCTGCGGCGGCGATCTGCGCTACCGGTGGGCTGATGTTCAGGGTCAGCGCGGGCTCGTCGGGGCCGGGCGGCTCTAGCGTGGCCAGCTGGCTGTTGAGCAGCGAGGGCGGCATGTAGTGGCCGGTGCGGGCTTGCAGCCGGGCGCTCAGCTGATCAGGCGTGCCTTGCAGGTA
>JAYWDK010000141.1:0-5945 GCA_043779845.1 Betaproteobacteria bacterium
ATTCGAGACAGTAATGAAGGTGGCACGCGCATTGGGTGTCAAGTTCACGGCGCATCCGGCGTAAACCCGAAAAGAAAGTCGGGCGCCCGCCGGGGCGAAACCCCGGCGCCGTGCAGAAAGCGAGCACAGCCCGTGCCGGGCGTCAAAAACAGCCGGTTGCCAAAAGGCCGAGCAGCCCCAAAGCCCCCTCTCCCCAACCCTCTCCCACGAGCGGGCGAGGGAGCGAGTCAGGTCGGGCGCGCGCGTTGAGACGAGACGTCTCCGTTTGGCCAGCGTCTTGCCCCCTCACCCCAACCCTCTCTCCCGCGGAACAAGACCGTGGAGCGGTAGATGGCCCCCAAGGCCGCCGCTACTCGGCGACCTTCCCCCCGAGGGGGAGCAAGTCAACTTGGGGCGGCCCGGCGTTGACTTCGGCCCCCAAGGCCGCCGCTACTCGGCGACCTTCCCCCCGAGGGGGAGCAAGTCAACTTGGGGCGGCTCGGCGTTGACTTCGGCCCCCAAGGCCGGTATCAGCGGTCGCCCGCGCCCAGCTTGGCCAGCAGGCCGTTCAGCTCGTCTAGCGACGCAAACGAGATCGCCAGCTCGCCTTGTTCACCGCGCCTGGTGCTGCGGTGGATGCGGATTTCAACCTGCGCGGTCAGGGCGTCGGCCAGTTGCTCTTCAAGCCGCACCACGTCGCGTGATTTCTCTTTGTGCACCCGCAGCAAAGGCGCTTGCCGGCCATTGCCCTGGGCTTTGGCCACGAGTTTTTCAGCCTCGCGCACCGACAGTTTGCGCGCCACCACCTCGTTGGCGGTGGCCACTTGCTGGCCCGCTTCCAGGCCCAGCAGCGCCCGCGCGTGGCCCATGTCCAGGTCACCGGCCATCAGCATTTGCTGCACCGGTGGCGTGAGGTTCAGCAGGCGCAGCAGGTTGCTGGCGGCGCTACGTGAGCGCCCCACGGCCTGCGCGGCCTGCTCGTGGGTGAGGTGAAACTCGGCCACCAGGCGCTGCAAGCCTTGCGCTTCTTCGAGCGGATTGAGGTCTTCGCGCTGGATGTTTTCAATCAGCGCCATCACGGCGGCGGTTTCGTCGGGCACCTCGCGCACCAGCACCGGCACCTCGTCCAGCCCGGCCAGCTTGGCGGCCCGGAACCGGCGCTCGCCAGCGATGATTTCATAGCCACTGGCGCCCACGGGGCGCACCAGGATCGGCTGCATGATGCCCTGGCTCTTGATGCTCTCGGCCAGCTCGTAGAGCGAGCCTTCGTCCATGCGCGTGCGCGGCTGGTACTTGCCGGCCTGCAACTGGCTGAGCTTGAGCGTGCTGGGGCGCGAGGCGTCAGCGGGCGTGGCGTCCGCCACTTTGGGGCCGAGCAAAGCTTCGAGGCCTAGGCCGAGGCCCTTGAGTTTCTTGGTGACCATGGTCGGGATTGTCGGCGATCAGCTGGCGGGGTGGATGCGTGGGTTGGGCTTGGGGCTGGACGGTGCATCGGCGGCCGGGCCTATCACCTTGGCCGTTAGCTGCCGGGGCAGCCCGGCTCGCACCAGCAAGGCTTGCAGCAGCGCCACGCCCGCTGGCCAATCGTCCAAACCGCTGTCGCCGTTGATGTGGCCGGCGGGCCCCAGCGTGTGCGGCTCACTGCCCCAGTCGGCGGCCATTTGCTGGCCCCGCTCTTCGTCGCAAAAAGGATCGTTGAGGCTCAGCACCGCAATGCTTGGAAATGGCAAACGCCGGGTCTTGATGGGCGCCCAGGCTTGCAGCTGCGGCGGCATGTCGGCCCGGGCAATATCGGGCAGCGCCACCAGCAGTGCCGCCTCCACACGCGATGTGTTTTGCGAATGCGCCGCCCAGGCGGCCACCAGGTGGTTGCCCAGGCTGTGGGCCACCAGCACGGTGGGCCGGTCGTCGGCCAGCAGCGTGTCTTCCAGCCGCGACATCCAATCCCCCCGGCGTGGCCACCACCAATCGTCCTGCTCCAGCCGTTCAAACCCAAACTGCCGCTCCCAATGGCTTTGCCAGTGGCCGGGGCCGGAGTTTTGCCAACCGGGCAGCAGCAGAAAGCGGGTTGGGGTCATGGGCTTGATTTATCCTTGCGGGCTGTTCCGCATTGTGACCAACAGGATTCCGCCATGAGCACTCTGATCTTCGTCGACGGCCAAGAAGGCACCACCGGCCTGCGCATCCACGAGATGCTGGCGCACCGCCCCGACGTGGAGGTGCTGCGCATTGACGCCGACAAACGCAAAGACACGGCCGAGCGCGCGCGCCTGCTCAACGCCGCCGACGTGGCGTTTTTGTGCCTGCCCGATGGAGCCGCGCGTGAGGCCGTGGCGCTGGTGACCAACCCCAACACCTGCGTGATCGACGCCAGCACCGCGCATCGCACCACGCCGGGCTGGGCGTTTGGCCTGCCCGAGCTGGCGCCCGACCAGCGCGCCAAGCTGCGCGGCACCAAGCGCATCGCCAACCCGGGCTGCCACGCCAGCGCGTTCATCCTGTTGCTGCGCCCGCTGGTGGACGCCGGGCTGGTGCCCGCCGGGCTGGCCTTGAGCGCGGTGTCGATCACCGGCTATTCGGGCGGTGGCAAAAAGATGATCGAGCAGTACGAGACGGGTGGTGATGCGAAGCTGCAATCACCCCGCCCTTACGCGCTGAACCTGGCGCACAAGCACCTGCCCGAGATGGTGGCCCACACCGGCATCAGCCAGGCGCCGGTGTTTTTGCCGATGGTGGCCAACTTCTACAAAGGCCTGGCGTTGACGGTGCCCTTGCACCTGAACCAGCTCAAGGCCGGCACCGATGGCGCGGCGCTGCAGCACGCTCTGGCCACGCGTTATGCGGGTGAGCGTTTCATCAACGTGAAACCACTGGGCGACCCGGCCACGCTGGACCATGGGTTTTTCGACGTTCAAGCGTGCAACGACACCAATGGCTGCGACTTGTTTGTGTTTGCCAACGAGCACCAGGTGGTGTTGATGTCTCGCCTGGACAACCTGGGCAAAGGCGCCAGCGGCGCGGCGGTGCAAGCCATGAACGTGCACCTGGGGCTGGACGAAGGCTTGGGGCTGTAGGCCAAGCCGCGTTGCGCGGCTACCGGCCACGCCGCGCGGGCCTCGTCAGGCCGTGCTGGGCGCTAACGTCCGGTAGTGATAGGCGTAGGCATCGGCAAAGCCCAGGCGCAGGTACACGGCCCGGGCCGGCTCATTGCTGGCCAGCACTTGCAGATAAGCCACACTGGCGCCTGCTGCCTGGGCCTGCGCCAGCAGGCTGGCGCACAGGCTGGTGGCCAGGCCCTGGCCCCGGGAATCAGCGTGCGTGAAGACGTCATACAGGCCCACCATGTCGCTCTCGGTGGCGATCTGGGCGCAGGCCAGCACCACGCCGTCATCGGGGCGCCGCAACACCCAACCCTGGTGGGGCACGGGCGAGTGCAGCAAGCGCTCGGTATGGCCGGCGCGCTGGTCTGGCGGGGACTCACGCATTTGACCCACCGCCTCGGCAAAGTCAGCGGGCGCCAGGCGCTCTAAGAGCGGGGCCATCGTGCCGACCTGGCGCGTTGCGCCACGGCTCGTGCCGCCTTGCATGCCACCCACATCGCCCAGGCGCATCACCATCACCTGCGTGGTGTCCTCGGCTCTGAAGCCACGCTGCGCCAGGGCCGCGTCCAAGCCCAGCGGCCGGCTGAACGGCGTGATGCGCACGATCATTGGCAGGCCGGCGGCATCAAACACATCGGCGCACAGCGCCAGGCGCGCATCCAGCGGCAAGCAACCATCGGCCACCGCCTGCACGCAGCGCGCGCGCCGCGCCTTGCCGGGGCCGTAGCGCAGCAGCCAACCATCCACCCAGCGCTGCTGCGGCGGCGCACTGGCGTTGATGCTGGCGTCTTCAACGCGCGAGAGCGAGGATTCCGAAAAGATGCCCGTATTCATTCAAACCCCGCCCTTCAAACGCCCGGCGGCAGCACGTTCACGCGCGCCACCAGCTCACGGGCAAATTCGACATACGCCAGCGCACCCTTGGACGAAGGGTCAAACACCACGCCGGGCTGGCCGTAACTCGGCGCTTCAGCCAGGCGCACGTTGCGCGGGATCACGGCGTTGAACACCTTGTCGCCAAAGTGGCTCTTGAGTTGCTCGCTCACCTGCTGCTGCAAGGTGATGCGCGGGTCAAACATCACGCGCAGCAGGCCGATCACCTGCAACTCGCGGTTGAGGTTGGCATGCACCTGTTTGATGGTGTTGACCAGGTCCGACAAACCCTCCAGCGCGAAATACTCACACTGCATGGGCACGATCACGCCGTGCGCGCTGCACAAGCCGTTGAGGGTGAGCATGCTCAGACTGGGCGGGCAATCGATCAGCACAAAGTCGTACTGACCGGCCGCCTCCAGCGCGGCCTGCGCCAAGGCGCGGCGCAGGCGCTCGTGCCGGTGCTCCAGCGCCACCAACTCCACCTCGGCGCCCGCCAACTCGCGGTTGGCGCCCAGCACGTCGTAGCCACCCGCCTCGGAGCGCTGGCAGGCCTCAACCAAACTGGCCGACTCCAGCAAGACCTCATACACCGACAGTGGCATGGCGCGTTTGTCGATGCCCGAACCCATGGTGGCGTTGCCCTGCGGGTCGAGGTCAATCACCAGCACGCGCTGGTTGGCGCGCCCCAAACCGGCCGCAAGGTTGACGGTGGTGGTGGTCTTGCCGACGCCACCCTTCTGATTTGCGATGCAAAAAACTTTGGCCATGGCAGGAGTATCGCTGGTGGCAAACAGGTGTTTCAGGCGACAACCGTGCCCGGCTGGGCCGGCGCCGGCCGCATCCAGACGAGGCAGCGCTGGGCGTCCAGGCCAGGCACTTGCAATTGTTCCACGTGAAACACTTCCACGTCCGGGGCCAGTTCCGCCAGTTCTTCGTCGGCCGGCTTGCCCTTCATCGCCACCCACACGCCCTGATCGGCCAGCACCCCAGCCGACAGCCGGGTGAAATCAGCCAGCGAGGCAAAGGCCCGCGAGGTGATCAAGTGGTAGCGCCCGGCTTCAGGCCGCAGGTTTTCAACCCGGGCGTGCTGGCCCGTGAGGTTGGGCAGGCGAAGTTCGGCCGACACCTGGCGGATAAAGGTGGCTTTTTTGACTACCGTGTCGACGCAGCTGACCACCCAATCAGGTTGCACGATGGCCAGCACCACCCCGGGCAAGCCACCGCCGCTACCCACATCCAGGATGCGAAGCGTGCCCGCGCCCTGCACTGCCAGCGCGGCGGCGTGGCGCCGCAAGGCCGGCAGCACCGCCAGGCAATCCACCAAGTGGTGGCTCAGCATCTCGTCCGGGTCACGCAATGCCGTGAGGTTGTAGACCCGGTTCCAACGTTGCAGCAACAGCAAATAGGCCATCAACTGCTGCAAGGTGGCCTCGTCCAGCTTCAGATCCAGGGCCTTCACGGCCAAGCGCAGCTGGTTCAGGCGCCAAGCGTCATCGTGCCAAGCCATGTCAGATCTCCTGCGTCGGGGTGGTTACTTGAGCCGCAGACTGGTCGCCCCCGGACTCAAGCGCAGCAGCTTCGGAAGCGGCCAACTCCCCTCCGGCCCCAAAAAACCCCTGGACCCGGCTGCGCTTCAAGTGCACCAACAGCAGTGAAATGGACGCTGGCGTCACCCCCGAAATGCGCGATGCGTGGCCCAAGGTCTCAGGCCGATGACGCCCCAGCTTTTGCCGAGCCTCAAAACTGAGCGCTTTCACCAGGCTGTAGTCCAACTCGGCGGGCAGTTTGAGGTGCTCAAAGTGCGCCGCACGCTCCACTTCTTCGGCCTGCTTACCGATGTAACCAGCGTATTTGGTGGCGATTTCCACCTGCTCAATCACGGCATTGGCCAGCGCGGCACCCAGCTCGGCGGTCAATGTTTCACGTGAAACAACGGCCGCACCCCCCACCGCAGGCGCGCTGACGGCACCCGGGGCAATTGCCGTTTCA
>JAYWDK010000142.1:0-15646 GCA_043779845.1 Betaproteobacteria bacterium
CGCGCCAGCACAAGATCAACGAGATGCTGAGCCTGTCGCCCAACCCTGGTGGCACGCACCGCGTGCTGGTCTAGCGCGATCGCAGTGGCCGCAGTGGCCGCAGTGGCCGCAGTGGCGACAGGTCGCACTACACAAAAGTAGCGCCATACACGCCACGAAATCTCTCTAACTCGTTGATTCCATTGATGAGCGTGGTGCCAAATGACAAACTTGGGCTAGGGTGTTGTCGGCCAGCGCCTGTAGCGGCACGGCGAATTCGCTGTTCCAGAAGGTGTCGAAATGCCCGCTCAGCTCCAACACCACCTGGCCCACGCACAGCAGGTCAAAGTCGATGAAGTTGCCCTCGTCGCTGCGCATGAAGTAGGCATCCGCCAGGTTGCGCCCGCCCACGATGGCCGCGCGTGCATCTGCGATGAAAAGCTTGTTGTGCATGCGCCGGTTGAGCCGGCCAAAATCACCCAGCAAGGCAGCCAAGCGCAGCAGGGCGCTGTCCCGGCCCGCCGGAAACGGGTTGTACAGCCGCAGTTCCACGTTGGGATGGGCGGCCAGCCCGAGCAGCAAGTCCGTCAGTCCGGTGGTGTACAGGTCGTCCACCAACAGCCGCACCCGCACGCCACGCGCCGCCGCGTCGCGCACGGCCCGCACCAGTTGGTGGCCGGTGGCATCGTCGCCCAACAGGTAGGTTTGAAGGTCCAGCCCCACCTGGGCTTGCTGGATCAGGCTGAGCCGGGCTTGCAGCGCGGCGGCGGACATCAACAGCGGCTGAATGCCCGAGCGGCCGACCGGCACCTTGGCCTCGGTGGCCAGCCGGCCAAGCGGTGTTTCAGCGGGTGCAACGCGGAAGCTTGACGCTGCGGGCGGCGGGCTTGTTGGCGTGGGCTGGCCCGCGCAACCGGCCAGCGCCGCCAAGCACAACACCGCACCTCGAACCCAGCAACGAAACAGATCCGCGCTGTGCAGGCGTGCGGGCTTGCTGGCCCGCGCCAAGGGGCGGCCCCCGCCGTTGGCGGTCAACGCAATTGCAGGTCGTCGTCGGTGAAACGGATGCCCAGGGGCTCGATCAGCACCTGTTTGGCGCCGGCTTCCACCACGCCGCCCACGCGGGCGCCGATGCCCAGCGCGAGTGCGATTTGCACCGTGCGCTCGGCGTCGGTCGCCGCCACGAAGAGGGCAAACCCGGCACCCATGTTGAGCGTGCTGTAGGCCTCGCGATCATTTTGCTGGGCCAGCTTCTGGATGAACTGCAGCACCGGCGGCACCGGCGGCACGGTGTGGATTCGGTAGGTGAAGGTGGATGGGTGGCGCAGCAGCTTGCGCCAGCCGTGACCGGTGATGTTGGCGCAGTAATGCGGGGTGATGCCGGCCGCCCACAGCGCTTCGGTCACGGGCGAGTACAGCACGGTGGGCGCCAGCAGCGCCTCGCCGTAGGTCAGGCCGGGGCTGTGCACGGGATCAATCTCGGTCAGCCAGCCTCGGGGCAGGCGCTCCAGCAGCTTGCGCGCCAGGCTCAGGCCGTTGGCGTGGATGCCGCTGGAGTCAAGCAGCACGATGGCGTCGCCAGCGGCCAGTTTGTCGCCCACGCTAAGCCGTTCTTTGGGGTTGATCAAGCCGGTGCACGAGGCCGCCAGGTCAATGCGGCCGACCTCCACGATGCCGGCCAGCGCGGGGGTTTCACCACCGCCCCAGGCCACTTTGCAGGTGTCGCAGGCTTGTTTCCAGCCGGTCACCAAGGCTTGGGCGCGGGCCGTGTCGGCGAACCAGTCAGAGCCGCCAGCAGCCCAGTAGGCCTGCACCACCAGCGGCGTGGCGCCCACGGTGATCAGGTCGTTGACGGCCATCGCAATGGTGTCCTGCGCAATGCCCTCATACCAGCTGCGCCCGGTGAGGCTGGCCATCTCATCGGCCACCAGGGCCTTGGAGCCCAGGCATTCAACGATGGAGGCAATGTAAAACGGCCCCACGTCGACCACGTAGGCCGATTCGCCGCGCGAGGCCTTGACTTCCGTGAAGCCGTGGCCCGCCAGGTGCACGGCGGTGGCCGCCGCCGTGCGCTGGGCACTCACCTTGAGGGGGTCGATCAGGTCGTAGTTGACGCCGGCTTGCTCGTAGCTGAGGGTGCCCGGGCTGGGGGGGGATTCTGAAGAGCTCATCGCCAGATTATCGGCGACACGCCAGGCCCGCCAGGCACTAGGAGCGACCAACCCCTTGCACGCCCGAGCCCACGCAGGCGCTCGGTCGATGGCGGCCTGCGGCCCGGCGGGTCACCTGACCTGCCACCTAGAATGGCCCGATGAGTCACGTCGTTTTGGCCCGCAAATACCGGCCCCGCAGTTTTGAGCAAATGGTGGGGCAAACCCATGTCGTGCAGGCGCTGGGCAATGCCCTGACCAGTGGCCGGCTGCACCATGCCTACTTGTTCACGGGCACACGCGGCATTGGCAAAACCACGGTCAGCCGCATCCTGGCCAAGAGCCTGAACTGCACCGGCCCCGACGGCACGGGCGGCGTCACGGCCCACCCTTGCGGCGAGTGCCAGGCCTGCACCGAGATCGACGCCGACCGCTACATTGACTACATCGAGCTCGATGCTGCCAGCAACCGCGGTATCGACGAGATTCGCGACCTGATCGAACGCGCGGCCTACAAGCCCAGTGCCGGCCGCTTCAAGGTCTTCATGATCGACGAGGCACATCAGCTCACCAAAGAGGCGTTCAATGCCTTGCTCAAGACGCTGGAAGAACCGCCCGATTACCTGAAGTTCGTGCTGGCTACCACCGACCCCGAGAAGATGCTGCCCACGGTGCTGAGCCGCTGCTTGCAGTTCAATTTGCGGCCGATGGCGCCCGAGACGGTGCAAGCCCATCTGCAGCAGGTGCTGGAGGCCGAAGGCGTGGCCGCCGACGTGGGCTCGCTGAGGCTGTTGTCGCGCGCGGCGCGGGGCTCCATGCGCGACGCGCTGTCGCTCACGGACCAGGCCATTGCCTTTGGTGCTGGCGCGCTGGATGAAGCCGGCGTGCGCGCCATGCTGGGCACGGTGGATCGCTCCCATGCGGCGGCCGTGGTGCAGGCGCTGGCGCGCCGCGATGGCGCGTCGGTGCTGAGCACTGTGAACGCGCTGCGCAGCCATGGTTTGTCGGCCGCCGGCACGCTGGAAGAAGTGGCCACGCTGCTGCAACAAATGGCCGTTGAACAAGCCGTGCCGGGCGCGCTGGACGACACCGACCCCGACACCGCAGGCGCGCGCCAGCTGGCGGCCGAGTTGGCCGCCGACGAGACCCAGTTGCTCTACAGCATCGTGGTGCATGGCCGCGCCGAGCTGAGCCTGATGTCCGACGAATACGCCGCGCTCACGATGGTGCTGCTGCGCTTGCTGGCATTTCCGGCGGCCGGCCCGCTGCCCGCAGCCGCAGGTGCATCGAGGGCCGCATCCTTGGTGGCCACGCCGCATGAGGCCCGCAGCACCGCACCGGTGCGCCCGGGTGCGGTGGCCACGGCGGCTGTGGCGGTGTCGGCATCGAGCGCGCCGATCAAGCCCGTGGACGTCATCAACCCCAAGGTGGTTGTGCCGGCAACGCCGGTGGCTGCAGCGCCGTTGGCTGCGGTGCCAGTGACAACAGCGGCAACAGCGCCAGCGGTGGCAGCGGTGGCAGCGCCGGTGCCGTGCGCAGCCACAGTGGCGGTGCCGCCTTCGTACCGCGCCACGCCACAACAGGTTTTGACCGCCCAAGAAGTGCCGCCCTGGATCAGCGAGGCCGTGCCCGACGACGTCGAACCAGACGCCAGGGGCTCGGGCGAGGCATCCGAAACGCTTTTTGCGGCCTTTGAGCCCGATGTGGCGCAAAGCAGCGCCGAAAAGATCAAACCAAGCGCGGCCGCAACCGCGTTGGCTGCCACGGTGCCCGCGGCGGCGCCCGCCGTGGTGGTGCGCACGGCCTTGCGTTCGGCCACTGGCCCGACGCTTGCCACTGCCTTGCCCCCGCTCACCATCACCGCATTGGGATCGCAGTGGGCGGCCATGATCCGGCCGATGGTGGCTGCGGGCACCTTGGCCGCATTGGTGCGGGAGCTGGCGCTGCAAGCCGAGTTGTTGGCGGTTGAGCCCTTGTCTGAAGGCTCGGTGAGCGGGCTTGCGGCCGACGGCACCCAGGCCAACGGCCGACGCTGGCGTTTGCGGGTTGAGCGCGAAACTCTGCGCGCCGCGCCCCTGGTGGCCAAGCTGGCCGCCGCCCTGCAGGTGGCCACGGGCGAGCCCGTCGAGCTCGACGTGGTGATTGGCGTGCCGCAAGACTCCATCGCCCGCCGAGATACGGTGGCCCGCGAGGCCGCTCAGCGCGAAGCCGATCAAACCATCCAGGCCGACGCAAGCGTGCTTGAGCTGATGGCGCAGTTCCCCACCGCCCGGTTTGTGCCGGGCTCCATCAAACCCGTGGCGGCCCAGACCGCAGCCGTACCGCGCTAGCCGTGCGGCACGGCGGCTCGTCGCCGTCCATCACCCCCCAAAGGACCACCCATCATGATGAAAAACCAATTGGCAGGCTTGATGAAACAAGCCCAGGCCATGCAAGACAACCTCAAAAAGGCCCAAGACGAACTGGCGCTGATTGAGGTGACCGGTGAGTCGGGCGCCGGCCTGGTCAAGGTGCAGATCACCTGCAAGCACGATGTCAAACGCGTCACCATCGACCCCAGCCTGCTGGCCGACGACAAAGACATGCTTGAGGATCTGGTGGCGGCGGCCTTCAATGACGCCGTGCGCCGCATTGAGGCCACTTCGCAAGAAAAGATGGGCAAGTTGTCGGCTGGCATGCCGCAAATCCCAGGCATGAAGTTCCCGTTCTGATCAACGTTTTGACCCTTGGTCAACCCGGTGCTTGAGCGTTGCCTTGAAGGCCTGATCGACGCCCTGCGGCGCTTGCCCGGCGTGGGCGTCAAATCGGCGCAGCGCATGGCCTATCACCTGCTGCAACATGATCGCGACGGCGCTCAGCGCTTGGCCGAGGCGCTGCAAACCGCCACCATCGCGGTGCAGCACTGCGAGCGCTGCCACACGTTCACCGAGGCCGCGATTTGCGGTACTTGCAGCGACCCCACGCGCGATGCCCAACAACTGCTGGTGGTCGAGAGCCCGGCCGACCAGGCGGCCATGGAGCGCAGCGGCAGTTACCGTGGGCTGTACTTCGTGCTGATGGGCCGCTTGAGCCCACTGGATGGCGTGGGCGTGGCCGACATCGGCGTGCACCCCTTGCTGGCGCGGGCCCAGGACGGCGTGGTCAAGGAGGTGATCCTGGCCACCGGGTTTTCAGCCGAGGGCGAGGCCACGGCACACGTACTGGCGCAAGCCCTGCGGATCTTGCACGGCGCAGGCGGTGAGCCCCTCACCGTCACGCGACTGGCCCGTGGTGTGCCCGTGGGCAGCGAGCTGGAGTACGTTGATTTGTCAACCCTGGCGCATGCCTTGAGCGACCGGCGCTGAGCCGCCCAAGGGCGAACGGGCGCTGGGCTCAGGTTTTCAGTTTTGCGCCACCCGTGTGCGGGCGGTGGCGCCAGGCCGGTGCAGGCGCCTGCCACTGCTGCCCTTGCTGGGCTCCCTGGCGGCCACCCGCACAGCATATTGGCCTTTGCCGGGCTTGACCGCCACCATCACCACCACGGCCTGGCCCGGCTTGAAATGGGCGCCCGCCGTGGTGCTGTTCCACAACGCCACCTGGGTGGCGGCCACGCGATAGCGCTTGGCCACCGCCACCACGCTGTCACCCTTGCGGCCGGCCTTGAAGCTCACGCGCTTGAAGGGGATCGGCTCGGGGGCCAGCGCCATCATGGCGTGGTCGGCCACGTGCTCGGTCACGTCAGCCACGCGCTGCGTGCCACGCAGCACCAGCAGCGTGGAGCCCGCTTTCACCAACATGCCTTTGGCGGGCATGTTGTTGACTGCGCGCAGTTGCGACTCGGCCATGCCCATCTGGCGCGCCACCTCGACGGGCTTGAGTGTTTTTGGCACCACCCAGGCTGTCCAGGTTGAGAGCAGACCCTTGTGCTGTTTGATGGCGCGCGCAAACTGGTTGGCGCTGTCGTAGGGCAGCAGCACTTGCGGCGTGCCGGCCGCCAGAATCACCGGCTTGTTCATCTGTGGGTTGAGTTGCTTGAACTCCTCCACTGGCAGGCCGGCCAGGCGGGCGGCCAGATCAAGGTCAATGTCGCGATCAATGGCCACCGAGACAAAGTACGGGTGGTTCAGCAGCGGCTGCAGCTTGAGCGCAAACACATCCGGGCGCATCACGATGTTCTTGACGGCCTGCAGCTTGGGTAGGTAGTTGCGCGTTTCATCGGGCATGCGCAGGTTGTCGTAATCGGTGGGCAGCCCGGCTTTTTGATTGTTCTTGATGGCTCGCTGCACGCTGCCCTGGCCCCAGTTGTACGCGGCCAGCGCCAACTGCCAATCACCGAACATCGTGTGCAGGGTTTGCAGGTAATCCAGGGCCGCGCGGGTAGAGGCCAGCACATCGCGCCGGTCATCCCTGAAGACGTTTTGCTTGAGTGAAAAATCACGCCCGGTGGCCGGCACAAACTGCCACATGCCCGACGCCTTGGCGGTGGACATGGCCTGCGGGTTGTAGGCGCTCTCAATGAAAGGCAGCAGTGCCAGCTCGGTGGGCATGCCGCGCTTGTTGACCTCTTCAACAATGTGGAACAGGTAACGCCCGCCACGCTCGGTCATGCGCTGCACGTAGTCAGGGCGGGCGCTGTACCACTGCTCCCATTTGCGCACCAACTCATTGTCCAGATCGGGGATGGCCACGCCCAGGCGCACGCGCGCCCACAGATCGGCTTGGGCCGCTGGCGCGCCCAGGTCCAGGCGCTCGGTGGGGCGCAGCGGGTCGATGGCAATCACGGTGGCTTCGGCATCTGCGGCCGCAGTGGCCGCATCCACGTTCAGTACGGTGGGTGCAACCGGGCCGGCGCCAGCCAGCAATGTGCCCGCAGGTGCCGGCGTGGTTGACTGCACCACGGTGGGCACTGACGCGTCAAGCGCCAATGGGCCTGGCGCCGTGGCGCATGCCGCCAGGCAGGCGCTAACCATCAGCAACGACAGGCGCTTGAATGGCAGGGCAATTTGCCGCTGCTGTGGCTGGTTAGTGCAGAGCACCCCCAAGGCCGCCGCCGTGCGGCGCCCGTCCCCCCGAGGGGGAGGAGAAACACTTGGGGCGGCCCGGCGTTTGTTTCTCATGAGCAAGCGGAGAGGGATTGGATTCATCGGAAATTGTTCTTCCATTCGCGCAGGGCGCCTAGCACGGCGGGGCCACTTTGATCGGCGGCGCCATGCAACAGGGCGGCGCTGATCACGGCGGCGTTATCGCAGCGCATGAAGGGGTTGATGGCACGCTCACGCGCGATGGTGGTGGGCAGCGTGGCCTGGCCTGACGCACGCAGGGCGCGGCAAGTGAGCACATGCGCTGCAAGGTCAGAGTTGCCGGGTTCAACCGCTGTCGCAAAGCGCAGGTTGGACTCGGTGTATTCATGGGCGCAGCAAACCCGGGTGTTGCCCGGCAGTGCCGCCAGCCGCAACAGCGACTGGTGCATTTGCGCCGGTGTGCCTTCAAACAGGCGGCCGCAGCCGGCTGAAAACAAGGTGTCGCCGCAAAACAGGATGGGCGTGACGTCAGCGTCACTGGCCGCCGAATCAGCGCTCAAGCCAGTGCTCTTGGCGGCATCGGGCTCGCCGAGAAAGTAAGCGATGTGGCCGGCGGTGTGGCCTGGCACATCGATCACCTCAAACTGCAAGCCCATCACCTGCACCGTGTCGCCATCTTCAAGCGGCACGCAGGGCTGGGGCATGGTTTCCCGGGCCGGGCCGTAGACCAGGCCCTGCAAGCGGGGCCGCAGCGCATCCACGCCACCGACATGATCGGGGTGGTGGTGCGTCACTAGAATGGCCGCCAGCGTGAGCCCCAAGGCATCCAGCGCGGCGATCACGGGCGACGCGTCACCTGGATCAACAACGAGGGCTTGTTGGCCGTCGTGCAGCATCCAAAGGTAGTTGTCTGAAAAAGCGGGTAGGGCGACTAGGTTCATGATGCGCAATTTGTCGATTATAGAGTTGGCCCAGTGGCTGCAAAGCCCGCCCGGGCGCTACCTGCTGGCCTGGGAGCAAGCCCAGTTTGACCACGCGGTGACCGACTTGTTTGGCTTCCACGCACTGCAATTGGGCCTGCCCGAACTGGAGGCCTTGCGGGCCAACCGCATGCCACACCGCTGGGTGGCCAGTGACTCACTGCGTGAGCCCGAGCCGCTGCCGCTGCCGCCCGTGGACGACGCCTTGTCCACCTTGATGCCCATGAGCCCCAGCCGGGCGCTGGTTTGTGATTTTGACGCACTGCCGTTTGCCAACCAAAGCCTGGATTTGGTGGTGCTGCCCCACGCGCTGGAGCTGGCCCGCGACCCGCATGACACGCTGCGTGAGGTGGAGCGTGTGCTGCGGCCCGAGGGCCGCGTGGTGATCGTCGGGTTCAACCCCAACAGCCTGTGGGGGCTGCGGCAAAGCGCGGGACACTGGCGCCAGCGGCTGGGTTTGGGTGGCCAGCTGTATCTGCCCAGTGCGGGTGAGGCGCTGGGCTATGGCCGGGTGCGTGACTGGCTGCGCTTGCTGGGCTTTGAGGTGGAGCGCGGGCGCTTTGGCTGTTGGCGGCTGCCGCTGCGGTCAGAGAGCGGCATGCAGCGCCTGGCCTGGCTGGAATCGGCCGGCGCGCGGGGCTGGCCCGTGCTGGGCGCCGTGTACATGCTGGAGGCGGTGAAGCGTGTGCGCGGCATGCGGTTGGTGGGCCTGGCGCGGCGCGGCAAGGTGGCCAACCAGGCGGCGCCGGCGGTGGTGGCCAACCGCCAATTTCATGAGCCGCAACGCCGCACCAACACGGCGCCAAAGCCGCAAAATATTGAATATTTGGAGTCGAACGATCAATGAGCCAAGCCGTGCCTGAAACCGTGGTCATTTACACCGATGGCGCCTGCAAAGGCAACCCTGGCCCTGGCGGCTGGGGGGCTTGGTTGCGCTGGGGCGGCCACGAAAAAGAGCTGTTCGGCGGCGATCCCGCCACCACCAACAACCGCATGGAATTGACGGCGGTGATCGAGTCGCTGGCGCTGCTGAAGCGCCACACGCCGGTGGCCATTTACACCGACAGCGAGTACGTCAAAAACGGCATCACCTCATGGATCCAGGGCTGGAAAAAGCGCGGTTGGCGCACCGCCGACAACAAGCCGGTCAAGAACATCGAGCTGTGGCAGCGGCTGGACGCTTTGGTGGCAGGGCATGCCGTGGCATGGCATTGGGTGCGCGGCCATGCCGGCGACCCTGGCAATGAGCGCGCCGATGCGCTGGCCAACCGGGGTGTCGAGACGCTGCGCGGCCGATAACGCTCGCGCAGCGCAGCCCCGCGCTCAGACCAGGCCGTTGAACGGAATCACGTCCACCAGGTCACCGGTGGCCACGTTGCCTTGGCCGTGGTGCAGCACCACCATGCCGTTGGCCTCGCTCATGCTGCGCAGGATGCCCGAGCCTTGCGCGCCGGTGATGCGCACCCTCCACCGGCCATCGGCGGCCTGGCTGACGATGCCGCGCTGGTACTCGGTGCGGCCCGGTTTTTTGCGCAGCGGCGCAACGCTAACGGCGCGCAGCAGCGGCAGCGGCTGCGGACTTGCCCCGCTCATGGCCAGCAGCGCGTCGCGAACAAATGCATAAAAAGTGACCATCACCGCCACCGGGTTGCCGGGCAGGCCAAACAGCATGGCCGGGTGGCCGGGCCGCGCGCCGATGCGACCGATGGCCATCGGCCGGCCCGGGCGCATGGCAATCTTCCAGAACAGCACCTCGCCCAGCTCGGCCATGATGCGTTTGGTGTGGTCGGCCTCGCCCACGCTCACACCGCCCGAGGTGATCACCGCGTCGGCGCAATCGGCCGCCTGCCTGAACGCGGCCTCCAGCGCGGCAGGTTCGTCGCGCACCACGCCCAGATCAATGGCGTCCACGCCCAGCCGCGTGAGCATGCCCCAGATCGTGTAACGGTTGCTGTCGTAAACGTTGCCCGCGTCGAGTGGCTCGCCAATCGAGCGAAGCTCATCACCGGTGGAGAAAAACGCCACGCGCAAGCGGCGGAACACCGGCACCTCGGCCTGGCCCAGCGACGCCAGCAGCCCCAGATCGGCCGGCGTGAGGATGCGGCCTTGCCGCAGCGCGGGCTCGCCCAGGCGCAGATCCTCGCCACGCAGCCGGCGGTTGTCGCCCGCCTTGACGATGCCCCCCGGCAAGCGCACGCGCCCATCGGCCTCCGTGCTGGTGAACTCTTGCGGCACCACCGTGTCCAGGCCCTCGGGCATCACCGCGCCCGTCATGATGCGCAGGCCTTGGCCGGCCAGGATGGCGCCGCTGAACGGCTGGCCGGCAAAGGCGGTGCCAGCCACGGTGATCAGCGTGTCGCCGGCCGCCGCCAAGTCAGCCGAGCGCAGCGCGTAGCCATCCATCGCCGAGTTGTCATGCGAGGGCACGTTGATGGGTGAGACCACATCACGCGCCAACACCCGGCCCAGGGCACTGCGGATGGACAAGCTTTCAACCGCCTGCACACGCGGCACCAACTGCTTGATGACTTCTTGCGCCTGCGACACGGGCAGGGTGTTGGCGTCGTAGCCGGCCACGCAGGCGGTGATTTGATCCAGGCTTTGCATGGTGGGGCTCATCCGCCGATGTAGTGCATTTCAACCCGGCGCTGCGGGGCTGCGGTGGCGTCTGTGGCCCCAGGATCGGCGGCTTGTGCCGATGCTTGTGCGGCGCGGAGTTCGGAGTAGCGATCACCGCGTCCGCCCCACACGCCCGCCAGCGCGCTGGTGATGTCCGAGTCGCTGGCGCCATTGCGCAGCAGCGTGCGCAGGTCGTGGCCGCTGGTGGCGAACAGGCACAAAAACAGCTTGCCTTCGGTGGACAACCGGGCCCGGTTGCAGTCTTGGCAAAAGGCCTGCGTGACGCTGGAGATCAGGCCGATCTCGCCACGGCCGTCGGCATAACGCCAACGTTGAGCGGTCTCACCCGGGGTGCTTGCGGCCATCGGCTCCAGCGGCCAAACCGCTTGCAGCCTCTGCAAAACTTCGGCCGAGGGCAGCACCTCGTCCATGCGCCAACCGTTGCTGGCGCCCACGTCCATGTACTCGATGAAGCGCAGCTGGATCTGGCCGTCAAAATGATCGCGAAAGTAGCGCGCCATCGGCACGATTTCTTGCTCATTGGTGCCGCGCTTGACCACCATGTTGACCTTGATCGGGCCCAGGCCCGCAACGTGCGCCGCCTGGATGCCGGCCAGCACGTCGGCCACCGGAAAATCGACGTCGTTCATGCGCCGGAACACGGCGTCGTCCATGCCGTCCAGGCTGACCGTCACGCGCTTCAGGCCGGCGGTTTTGAGCGCCTGGGCCTTGCGCGCCAGCACCGAGCCATTGGTGGTGAGCGTGATGTCCAGTGCATCGCCTGCGGGCGTGCGCAGCTCGGCCAGCATATCGATCAAGGATTCCAGGCCCCGGCGCAACAGCGGCTCACCACCGGTCAGCCGGATCTTTTGCACGCCGTGCGCCACAAAGATGCGGGCCGCGCGGGTGATCTCTTCAAAGCTCAGCAGCGAGGTCTGCGGCAAAAAAACATAGTCGCGGTCAAACACCTCTTTGGGCATGCAGTAGCTGCACCTGAAGTTGCAGCGGTCGGTGACCGAGATGCGCAAGTCACGCAAAGGCCGGCCCAGCTGATCCGCCAGCAAGCCCGTGGCCGGAACAGCGGTTGACGGAATGTGTGGCACGGCTGCGGCGTAGCGCAGGTCAGCCAGTGGAATAACGGTTTCGCCCATAGCCGCCGATTGTGCCGCGCGCTGCCGCTTTGGCCTTGAACCGGTTCAAGTACCGCGCCCGCCGCGGTGGGTTTGCCGGCCGCGCAGGCGGTGCGGGCCGTGTGGGATCAGCGCGTGGAGGGCACTTGCGGCGCGGCCGCGCTCAGGTCGGCGCGGCGGGCGCCGGTGAAGCGCCGGGCCCAATACGACTCGCGCATGTCTTCGATGCGCACTTCGGCGCCGGTGCGCGGCGCATGGATGAACTTGTCATCGCCCACGTAAATGCCCACGTGCGAGAAGGTGCGCTTCATGGTGTTGAAAAACACCAGATCGCCGGGCTTGAGCTCTTGCCGGTTGATGTTGCGCAGGCCCGCACTGTTGGCCTGCTCGTCGGCACGGCGCGGCAGCACCAGGCCCACGCTGTTCTCAAAGATATGCCGGGTGAAGCCGCTGCAGTCAAAGCCGGTTTCTTCGGTATTGCCGCCGCGCTTGTAGGGCACACCGAGAAAATTCATGGCCGACATCACCAGATCGGACGCGGTGTCGCGCACCGAGTTGCGCACCGAATCAAGCGCCGCCGAGCCCAGTGGCCGCAAAAAGCCACGCTCGCCGAGCAAATTCATGATGGGGTCGGTGAGCGCGCTGACCGACGGCACCAAGCTGGCATTGGACGGGTTTGTTGAAGGCCCGGCAGCAGCGTTTGTGCCGGTGCCAGTGCCGCTATGGCCCGCCGCAGCAACGGGCTGCGCCGCTGTTGCCAGCCCCGACGAGGCGTCGGGCGCCGCAATGGCGATGCCGCTGACCACCAACAGGCAGGTGGCGAGCAGTCGCTTGGCAGAGAAAGCTTGGTTAATCATCAACTTACGAGGATACCACCCACGCCACCTGCCGCCATCAAGGCACAAACCCGGTTGACTTGCGCCAAGTCAGGGGCTTCGGTTTGTAGGCCTGCGGCGTGCCGCAAGTCAGTGTGCCGTCAGTGCCAACCCTTGCAATGCCGGGCGATCCAGCACCCGCCTGTCGAGGAGACCCCAACATGAGCCCATACGCCGACTTTCACCAACGATCCATCACCGACCGCGACGGCTTTTGGCGCGAGCAGGCCGAGTTGATCGACTGGCAGACCCCGTTTACCCAGCTCTGCGACTACAGCAAGCCACCGTTCGCCAAGTGGTTTGTGGGTGGTCGCACCAACCTGTGCCACAACGCCGTGGACCGCCACCTCAAAGACCGCGCTGACCAGGCCGCGCTGATTTGGGTGTCGACCGAGGTGAACCAGGAAATCACCTACAGCTTTGCGCAACTTCACGCGGAAGTGCAGCGCATGGCCGCCGTGTTGCTGGATCTGGGCGTCAAGCAGGGCGATCGCGTGCTGATCTACATGCCCATGACGGCCGAGGCCGCGTTTGCCATGCTGGCCTGTGCCCGCATTGGCGCGGTGCACTCCGTCGTGTTTGGCGGCTTTGCCAGTCACAGCCTGGCCAGCCGCATTGACGACGCCGAGCCCACGGTGATCGTCAGCACCGACGCCGGCAGCCGCAGCGGCAAGGTCATGCCCTACAAGCCCTTGCTGGACGTAGCCTGCCAGCTGGCCACGCACAAGCCCGCCAAAATCCTGATGATCGACCGTGGCCTGGCCGCGTTTGAGCGCATGGCCGGCCGCGACATGGACTACGCACCGCTGCGCTTGAAACACATGGACACCGTGGTGCCGTGCGTGTGGCTAGAGGCCAACGAGCCCAGCTACACGCTCTACACCAGCGGCACCACCGGCAAACCCAAGGGCGTGCAGCGCGACACCGGCGGCTACACCGTGGCGCTGGCGGCGTCGATGAAGCACATCTTCATGGGCCAGCCCGGCGAGACGTTTTTCTCCACCAGCGACATCGGCTGGGTGGTGGGCCACAGCTACATCGTGTACGGCCCGCTGATTGCCGGCATGGCCACCATCATGTACGAGGGCCTGCCCACCCGGCCCGACGGCGGCGTATGGTGGAGCCTGGTTGAAAAGTACAAAGTGACCGCCATGTTCAGCGCGCCCACGGCGGTGCGCGTGCTCAAAAAACAAGACCCGGCGCTGATGAGCAAGTACGACTTGTCGAGCTTGCGCGCGCTGTTTTTGGCCGGCGAACCGCTGGACGAAACCACCGCGCAATGGATTGCCGAGTCACTGGGCAAACCCATCATCGACAACTACTGGCAAACCGAGACCGGCTGGCCGATCCTGACCATCGCCAATGGCGTTGAAAAAGCGCCCAGCAAGTTTGGCTCGCCGGGTGTGGCGATGTATGGCTACGACGTCAAGCTGATCGACGAGACCACCGGTGAAGTGCTCACCGGCGCCAACCAAAAAGGCGTGGTGACGATTGAAGGCCCGCTGCCCCCGGGCTGCATGCAAACCATCTGGCGCGACGACGAGCGCTTCGTCAAAACCTACTGGACCAGCATCCCGGGCAAGCAGGTTTACAGCACGTTTGACTGGGGCATCCGCGACGCCGACGGCTACTTCTTCATCCTGGGCCGCACCGACGACGTGATCAACGTGGCCGGGCACAGGCTTGGCACGCGCGAGATCGAAGAAAGCATCTCCAGCCATCCACAGGTGGCCGAGGTGGCCGTGGTGGGCGTGGCTGATGCGCTCAAGGGCCAGGTGGCCATGGCATTTGCGGTGCTCAAAGACAACTCCCGCACCGGCAACGCCGCCGACACGCTCAAGCTCGAAGGCGAGATCATGAAGCTCGTCGACAGCCAACTGGGTGCGGTGGCGCGGCCGGCGCGGGTGCGGTTTGTGTCGGTGCTGCCCAAAACCCGCTCGGGCAAATTGCTGCGCCGGGCGATCCAGGCGGTGTGCGAGGCACGTGATCCGGGTGACCTGACGACGATCGAAGACCCCAGCGCACTGCAGCAAATCAAGGATTTGGTGGTCGCGGGCTGAGCAAGCCGGCCGGTGCGGGCGAGGCCACCCGGCGCCACGCCACGCCGGCCAAGCCGTTCGCCGCCAGGCCTGTGGCTGGGCCGTTGCGCGCGGTGCCGCCGCGGCAAGTCGTTGAGCCGGTTTTGCTTGTCGGCGCGGCCGGCAAGCAGTGGATCACGCTCGGCCGCTTTCAGGGCCGCAAGCTTGCCCGCTTGCAGGTCGGGGCGGGTCAGGGTGATCGTGCCCGCGATGCTGCTCTTGGTCGTGAACGTCTCGTTGGTGTCGAGCCGCGCAACACCGACGGCGGAGCCTGCTATACAGGCTTGACCACTGGAAGTTCCACGATAAAACCGGCCCGCTCGAAATGGGCTTGAAGCTTTCCCATAAGCGCCACGTTGGTTTGCATTTGATTGACAGAAACCTCTGCATCGTCGAAGGATGCCCTGCCCTGTCTATCCGTCCAGCCGCAGCGGTCACCGATCCAGGTTGGGCGCAAGCACCCATCGCTTCATTGCGCCTGTCGTCCAGTCCACATCCATCACAACCCAGTACCGGCCATAGCAGGCAGGCACGCCAAAGGGCACGCCGAGGTGGGGAAAGCGTCTAGGCAGTTGAATCCAACGTTCTGCAGTCGGCGATGGTTCGCCAATCACCGGGGCATCGATCCGGCAGCGGAAGCTGCCATCCGGATTCAGCACCTTCAGGAACAATTGCGGCGGGTAGTGCTGCGGCTGGGAGAGCTTGACCATCGCGCCGTACACGACCGCCGCTGAGAAATCCGGCAAAACCTCGGCTGGGTATTCGCAGTCGTAGGGCTTGCCGTCATGGAGCCAGCGTATGCGGGCAGCATAGGTTGCGCCGGTGCGTGCCTTGA
>JAYWDK010000143.1:0-5916 GCA_043779845.1 Betaproteobacteria bacterium
TTCAAAAACGCCAAAACCTACAACAGCGCCACCTCGGTGAACGCCTATGACACCAAGGGCCAGGAGGTGGCGCTCACCTACTTCTTCCAGAAGAGTGGCGTTGACAGTTGGAACGTTTACGCCGCAGCCAACGGCCTGGTGGTCAACCCCGATGCAAGCGGCAATGCGCAGCCCGTCACCACCTTGTCGTTTCCGACCAACGGCAGCGCGCCCATCAACCCAACGGATCCCACCTTGCCTTTGGCTGCCACGCCGTTCGACGTGCCCGCCACGTCCAACGCCCAGGGTGCGGTGACCGAACCCATCGTGGGCGTCAAGCTCGATCTGGCCACCCTGACGCAGTACGGCGCGATCTTTGGCGTCACCAACGTCACCCAGGATGGCTTTCCGCCAGGGCAGTTGAGCACCATCAAGATTCAACCCAACGGCATTGTGCTGGCCACCTATTCCAGCGGCAAGAGCACGCCCATCGGGCAGGTTGAGCTGGCCTCGTTCCGCAACGTGCAGGGCTTGCAGCCGCTGGGCGGCAACACCTGGGCCACCACGTTTGATTCAGGCGACCCCGTGCGCGGCACGCCGGGATCGGGCAACCTGGGCGTATTGCAATCGGGCGCGGTCGAAGAAAGCAACGTGGATCTGACCTCCGAGTTGGTGAACATGATGGTGGCCCAGCGCATCTACCAAGCCAATGCGCAAACCATCAAGACGCAGGATTCGGTGCTCCAGACGCTGGTCAACCTGCGTTGAGTGGGCCTCTGCCTTTTGACTGTTTGGCTTGAACCAAACCCTGCTCTTTTATCCCGACTGAGGACTCGCCATGGACCGCGTGATCTATCTCGCCATGGCCGGCGCCAAGGCCACGATGCAACGCCAGGACACGCTGGCCAACAACCTGGCCAATGCATCAACCAATGGTTTCCGGGCCGAGCTCACCGCCTTCCGGGCGGTGCCCGTGCGGGGCGACGGCGCCAGCACACGGGTCTACGCGCTGGAGTCCACGCCGGGCTACAACGCCGAGCCGGGGCCCGTGACGGCCACCGGGCGCAACCTGGACGTGGCCATGAAGGGCCAGGCCTGGATGGCCGTGCAAGCCACTGACGGCACCGAGGCCTACACCCGCAACGGCGCGCTCGATGTCAACAACGAAGGCTTGCTGGTGACGCGCAGCGGCCTGACCGTGATGGGCGACGGTGGGCCCGTCACCGTGCCCGCCAATGCCCAGGTTTTGATCGGCAGTGACGGCACCATCACCGCCACCGTAGGCAATGGCAAACCACAAGGCGTGGGCCGGCTCAAGCTGGTGACGCCCGAGGCGCCGCTGATCCGCGGTGAAGACGGTCTGTTCCGGGGAGCCGACGGCGACCTGGAGGCCGACCGCAGCGCCAGCGTGCAAGACGGCGCGCTGGAGGGCAGCAACGTGAGCCCGGTCGAATCGATGGTGGCCATGATCGCCGCCGCGCGCCAGTTTGAGCAGCAGATGAAGATGCTGCAAACCTCTCAGGAACGCGAGCAATCAGCGACCCGGTTGTTGTCCAGTTCTTGATTGGCTTTGTTTTGGGCCGAAGTTGCTTGGCGGCTCTTTGCTGACCTTGCCGGGCTGCTTGGATGCAGACATTGAGTGGGTTGTGCGGGCGCGCCGGGCCGGGTTGCCGTGCTTTGCTTCGTGCCCGTGGCCAGAGGCCCCGGGCACGCAGGCAGCCGGTTACCCGGTGGCCTTGGCCTCGCGCCTAACCAAGGCCGCCTGACGGGCGAGCATCAAAGCAGCCCGTCGCTACGACTGCAACGAGCCGTCAACCGTCATCAAGCCCTCTCCGGCGTCGACGCCACACACTTCAGAAATGCCCCCGCCGCACCGCTCTTTTCATGGCTTCCAAGGGCTCAAGTTCGCACGATCATCGATCCAGAGACCAATCAGCTAGTGCAACAGGAGTGTGGCGATGATCCGTTCGCTGTGGATATCAAAAACCGGCATGGAGGCGCAGCAAACCGCGCTGGACGCGATCGCCAACAACTTGGCCAACACGGCGACCAATGGCTACAAGCGTGGCCACGCGGTGTTTGAGGATTTGATGTACCAGAACCTGCGCCAGGTGGGCGCCAACACAGCCGAGCAATCCGTGCTGCCCACGGGCTTGCAGATCGGCATGGGCGTGCGGCCGGTGGCGCTGGCGCGCAATTTTTCACAAGGCAATTTGCAGCAGACCGGCAACAACCTCGACATGGCGGTGCGGGGCAACGGCTTTTTTCAGATCCAGATGCCCGACGGCACTACCGGGTACTCACGCGACGGTGCGTTCCAGCTCAACTCGCAGGGCCAGATCGTGACCAATGGCGGCCACTTGCTGCAGCCCGGCATCACCATTCCCGCCCAGGCACTCACCGTGACGGTGGCCAATGACGGCATCGTGACCGTCACGCTACCGGGCCAAACGGCGCCACAGCAAGTGGGGCAGGTGCAGTTGGCCGGGTTCATCAACCCCGGTGGCCTGGATCCCAAGGGTGAAAACCTGTATGCCGAAAGTGCCTCGTCTGGGGCACCTGCGGCCGGCGCGCCCGGCAGCAACGGCCTGGGCCAGCTTAGCCAGGGCAGCGTGGAGGCCAGCAACGTGAACGTGGTTGAAGAACTGGTCTCGATGATCCAGACCCAGCGGGCTTACGAGATCAACTCAAAAGCCGTGCAGACATCGGACCAGATGCTGCAGAAGCTGGCGCAGTTGTGAACCCCGGCCGGTGCGCCATCCACATGACACAAGTCTCAAGACAGATGCCTGCCGAGCGGGGCGTTTCGATGCGCGGGGGGGCGCGTTCGTTTGCGCGACTGTTCGCGTCTTTGGCCGCGGCTTTGGCAGGCTTGGGCGCGCTCTCGGGCTGCCAGGGCCTGGCGCGCGTGCCGCCGGTTGACGTGGTGTTGCCGTCGGCTGCCATGCCGCTGCCCGCAGTGGGCGAGACCTTGCTGGCGCCGCCCAGCAGCGGCGCCATTTTCAGGGCCGATCGCTATCGGCCGCTGTTTGAGGATCACCGTGCGCGCATCGTGGGCGATACCGTGACGGTGACGATTCTTGAAAAGGTCAGCGCGGTGCAAAAGAGCACCAGCACGGTAGATCGCGCGGGCGCCGTGAGCGCCAGCATCAGCGCGCTGCCATTTTTGGCCAACACGGCCTTGACGCGGGCGACCGCCACGGGCAGCGACAGCAACACCTTTTCGGGCAAGGGCACGGTGGAGAACACCAATGATTTCTCCGGCACCATTACCGCCACCGTGGTGCAGGTGCTGTCCAACGGGCATTTGATCGTGTCGGCCGAGAAGCAGATCGGGGTCAACGCCAACGTGGACGTGCTGCGGTTTTCAGGCCAGGTGGATCCGCGCGCCATTGCGCCGGGCAACACCGTGCAGAGCACCCAGATCGCCAACGTGCGCATTGAGCAGCGGGGCCGGGGCCAGCAGGCCGAGGCACAGTCCATGGGCTGGCTGGGGCGGTTTTTCTTGAGCGTCTTGCCGATCTGAGCGCCATGTCCATGACCCGCAAATTTTTCAAGCATTTCAAGCCCGATCCTGAGCGCTTGCTTCGCGCCGCAGTGCTGCTGAGCCTGCTGGTGGCCAGCGCCGCCGTGTGGTGGCCGGCCCAGGCCGCGCGCATCAAAGAGGTGGCTAGCGTGCAAGGCGTGAGGCCCAACCAACTGACCGGTTTTGGCCTGGTGTTTGGCCTGGACGGCACGGGCGACCAAGCCACGCAGGCGCCGTTCACGCCGCAAGCCATGGCGGCGTTTTTGCAGCAAAACGGCATCACCTTGCCGCCGGGCGTGACGATGCAACCGCGCAACCTGGCCTCGGTGGTGGTGACGGCCGAGCTGCCGCCGTTTGCCCAGCCGGGCCAGCGCATCGACGTCAACGTGTCGTCGGCCGGCAACGCAAAAAGCCTGCGCGGCGGCCTGCTGCTGGCCACGGCGCTGCGCGGCGCCGATGGTCAGGTGTACGCCATCGCCCAGGGCAATTTGATCGTGGGCGGCGCGGGGGCTTCAGCCGGTGGCGCCAAGGTGCAGATCAACCATCTGGCGGCGGGCCGCGTGCCCGAGGGCGCCACGGTGGAGCGCGCCGTGCCCACTGCCATGTCGGCCAACGGCGTGCTGCAACTGGATCTGCAATCCAATGATTACGCCACCGCGCGGGCGGTGGCCAATGCCATCAACGCGGCCAAGGGCGAGGGCACGGCCCAGGCGGTGGATGGGCGCGTGGTGCGGGTGCGCATGCCCACGCAAACCAATGATCACGTGGCGTTCATGGCCGACATCGAGAACCTCGACGTGGCGCTTGAAAAGCCCGCCGCACGGGTGGTGCTCAACGCGCGCACCGGGTCCGTCGTGATGAACGAATCGGTCACGCTCAGCACCTGCGCGGTGGCGCACGGCGCGCTCACGGTCACTGTCAACTCAACGCCGGTGGTGAGCCAGCCCAACGCGCTGTCAACCGGCGGTCAGACCGTGAAAGCCGAGAAGGTTGACATCGCCATCACCCAGCAGGGCGGGGCGTTGATGCAATTGCCCGCTGGCGCAAAGCTGGCCGACGTGGTGCGCGCGCTCAACTCGCTGGGCGCCACGCCGCAGGATCTGTTGGCCATCTTGCAGGCCATGAAGAGCGCCGGCGCGCTCAAGGCCGAGCTGGAGGTGATCTGATCATGGCGGCATCCGGGGTCTCGGGATCGGCGGCGGCCAACGCCGCGTTGTCCAACATTTCACTGACGCAGGCGTCGCAAGCCACCGCCAACGCCAACGCCAGCGCAAACCGCCTGGCCAGTGACGCCACGGGCCTGAACGCGCTGCGCAACGGCGCCGCCAAAGACCCCCGGGCGGCGGCGGCCCAAGCCGCCAAACAGTTTGAATCGCTGTTCATGAACGAGTTGATGAAAAGCATGCGCCAGGCCACCGAAACCTCGGGCCTGATGGACAACGCAGCCACCAAGATGGGCACGGAGTTGCTGGACGCGCAACTTGCCACCAAGATGGTGGGCCGCCCCGGGGGCTTGTCCGAGGTCATCGCGCGCCAGCTTGAGCGGCAGATGGGCCTGGCCCCCGGGCCCATCCCCAAGACCAGCGGCGCCAGCAGCAGCAGCATTGACACCCACAGCCTGCCCCTGGTGAGCGACGCCAATACCACGCCGCGCATCCCCGACCGCAGCGCGGCCGGGTTTGTGCAACAGCACACCCAGGCGGCCGACGCGGCGGCTGTGGCCACCGGCATTCCGGCGCAGTTCATGCTGGCCCAGGCCGCGCTGGAAACCGGCTGGGGCAAGCGCGAGATCGTGGGCCAGGACGGCACGGCCAGCCACAACCTGTTTGGCATCAAGGCGGGCGCCAAATGGACGGGCCCCACCGTGGACGTGACCACCACCGAGTACCTGGGCGGCGCGCCGCGCAAGATGGTGCAGAAATTCAGGGCCTACGCCAGCGAGGCCGAGTCGTTTGCTGATTACGCCCGGCTGATGAAGGACAGCCCACGCTACGCCGGCGTGGTGGCTGCGGGCGCCGATGCCAAAGGCTTTGCGCAAGGCCTGCAAAAGGCCGGCTACGCGACGGACCCGGCCTACGCCGACAAGCTGGCCAAGGTCATCAACACCACGCAACGCTTGCAGCGCGGTGCGGCCTGAACTTGCTGGCGCTGGCCCCAAAAGATAACCCGGAATCGACGTGGCCACCACCTCATTGATGACCTTGGGCAAGCAGGCGGTTTTTGCCTCGTATGCCCAGTTGCAGACCACCGGCAACAACATTGCCAACGCCAACACGCCGGGTTATTCACGCCAGTCGGTCGAGTTGGCCACGGCCGGCAGCGCCTACACCGGCAGCGGCTACTTTGGCCGGGGCGTCACGGTGACCACCGTGACCCGGGCGTCCAATATGTACCTCAGCGCGCAGCTGGTG
>JAYWDK010000144.1:0-15550 GCA_043779845.1 Betaproteobacteria bacterium
TGGGCTGGGCGCGGCCGTGGCGGGCCAGCGCCTCGATGGCGGCCAGCTTGCGCACGTCCAGGTCGGGTTTGGGCGACCAGAACTTGCGTTCGATGCCCCCGGTCACAAAGTTGGCCAGGCCGTCGAGCATGGCGTTGCGTGCGGCGGCGGGCAGCTCAAACCCGGCTTCATGCGCGGCCGCCAGCACGTAGGCGGTGAGGCGGTCGCTGCCGCGCGCGCTGTCTTCGGCCCGGGGCGGAAAGTAGTTGGCCAGCCCGTCCGCGTCCAGGTAGGTGGGCAAGGCATTGGCCACTGCCGCCCACAGCGCCGCGTCGTGCAGGCCCACCGCCTTGGAGGCTTTTTGCTCCAGGCAGCTGAACGGGTAGGTCTCGAAGTAACGGCGCAAACCCGGCAGCGCGCCGCTGAGCTTGGGCTGCACTGCAACCAGCAGGCCGCCGCGCTTGATGCCAGCTGAATTGGCGCCTGACGTGACGCCTGACGTTGCGCCGGCCGCCGCGCCCATGCTCAGGCCGTCCGCAGGCGGCGCCACCGCCAGCGAAAACGCGCCGTCGAGTTGCTGCAGCGTGGCTTGCAGCACCCGCACCGGCACCGCCTCCTTCACCAGCTGGGTGATCTTCAGGCTGTCCCGGGCCCCCGCACCGCCCGCGCTGCCCGCACTCCCCAGCTCGGCCACCGCCGCTTGCCAGGTGATGCTGAAGGCGGCCTCGGGCACGTCGACCGGCCAGCTGATCTCTTTGGCAGCGCCCGCCGCCAGCACCAGCTCCTGCGGTGGCAAAGCCAGGGCGGCGCGCTGGATCGCCTGGCCCTCGCCGCTGTTCACGGTGCCCGCCAGCGTGGCGCGCAGCCGCATCTCACGCGGGGTGGTGTTGCGCAGTGTGAGCAAGGCCAAAAAACGGTCGCCCTCGCGCACCAGCGGCGGCAGGCCGGCAAGCACCTGCAGATCCTGGCTGACGCGGATGCTGGCCGAGCCGGTGCCAAAGCTTTGCAGGCCCGCATCCGCCACAGCCACCAGCCGGAAGCTGGTCAGCGAATCATTGAGCGGCACCTCCACCGTGGCCTGGCCCTTGGCGTCCAGCACCACGTTGGGCAGCCACAGCAGCAGCGTGTCGAACAGCTCACGCGTGCCGCCGCGCCCGCCGCCACCACCCGCGGCCACCGCCTTGCGGCCGTAGTGGCGCCGGCCGACGATCTCGCCCTGCGCGGTGCTGGTTTCCACGCCCCAGGCCCGCTCGCGAACCATCGCGTGCAGGAGATCCCAGGAGTCATTGCCGCGCAGCGCCAGCAGGCCTTCGTCGACGGCTGCAAAAGCCACCACGCCACCACTCACCGGCCGGCCACCCTGGCTGACCTGGATGCGCGCGGTGACCTTTTGGCGGATGGCGTACAAGGGCTGGTCAGTGCTCACCTTCACGTCCAGCGTTTGGGCCGCCAGGCCCACATGGATGGCGGCCACGCCCAGCTTGAAGGCGGGCTTGGACAAGTCCACCATCGCCGTGGGCGCCTGGTACTCGCGCCCCTCAAACCAGAAGGTGCGCGCCCAATTCAGCGGCGCTTTCCAGCCCCAGTCGAAGAACGAGTACCAGGGCACCTGCCGGATGCGGCCTCGCACCGCCAGCACGCTCACAAACACGTTCGGGCCCCAGGCGGGGTCGATCTTGAGCGCCACCGTGGGGTCGTCGCCGCGCAGCGTGATCACGCGGGTGTGAATCAGGCCCTCGCGCTCCACCGTCACCAAGGCCGTGGCCTCGCGGAAGGGCATGCGCACCTGCAGTCGTGCCGTCTCGCCAGGCTCGTAGCTTTTTTTCTCGGGCAACAGGTCGATGCGGTCGTCGTTGTCCTGGGCAAACCACAGCTCGCCTTGCCGGGTGATCCACACGCTGGCGGCGGCCTGGCTGCTGTTGCCCGCGCCATCCTTGGCCTGGGCCACCAGTTCAACCTGGCCGGCGGTGTCCAGCCTGGCGTCGCATTTCAGCAGGCCGCGGTCGTCGGTCTTGCCGCTGCATAGCGGGCCCAGGTCTTTGGTTTCGGTGCGGTTGTCGTAGGCATAAAAACCACCCACCAGTCGCTTGCGCGTGCTGATGGTTTGCGCCAGCCGGCCACGCACCTCCACGGCTTGGCCCACCAGCGGCTTGCCCGCCACGTCCAGCGCCACCACGCTGAATGCCACCTGCCCGCGCTGGCTGGCCCACGAGCCCGCACGCACGCCCAGCACCACCGCGCTGGGCCACATCGGCACGGTGCTGGCAACAGTCTGCACCTCGCCGTTCGGGTCGTTGAAGGTGATCTCAGTGCTCAGCTCGCTGGGCCGGGTGATACGCGGCAGGGCCTTGATCAGCAGGCGCGCGGCGCCATCGGCGTCGGTGACCAGCGCAATCTTGTCGGCCACCAGCCGGCCGGCGCGCTCGGATGATCGGCCCGAGCCTTCGTCGGGCATGTCGCCCGTGGTGTCGTCGCTGCTGGCGTCGTCGGTGGTTTCGTCTTGCGCCCCACCTTCGCGCGGGGGCTCAAAGTTGAAGTCGTCGTAGCCCGCCATGCCGACGGTGCGCGGCTTGAGCAGCGCGCTGGCCCGCAGCGGCGCCTGGGCCAGCGCGCCGCCGGCCAGGTAGGCCATGCGGATGTCAATAGTCAGCTCTTTGGGGGCCACTGGCGCGGCCTTGGGCGGCAGCAGGCGCGCATCGATCAGCGGCACGCGGAACTCTTCAACCCGGAACTCGCCGCTGTCCCCGCTCTCCCAACCGTCTTGCCGCTGGGGGCCCGTGCCGGGCCGCTGCAGCGTGACCCGGTAACTGCCCAGCTTGGCCGCTGGCGGAATGGCCCAGCTGGAAACCGCGCTGCGGGTGCCGGCCCAAACCAGCGGCACCGTGAAGACCTGCCCGCTGCCCTGGTGCACGATCTTGGCCTGGGTGGGCAGCGCCTCGGGTTTGGCGGCGGCCAGGCCAAGCGATGTTTCGACGCGCACAAAGTGCTTCATCGACACCGTTTCGCCGGCGCGCAGCAAGGTGCGGTCAAACACCGTGTGGGCACGTTGCCCGGGCGTGAGCGGGTGGTCGGTGGGCAGGTTGAAGCGCCAGGCTTCAATGCCTTTCTGCCAGCTGCTGAACACAAAAGCCAGGTCGGCAACGCCTTGGGCATTGGCCTTGCGGGCGGTGACAAACAAGCCGGGATCAGTCGGGCAGCGGCGGTTGTCGGGGTCCAGCACCAGCGGGATGCGGGCCTGGCCGGTGGCGTCGGTCATGCCGTTCCAGAGCGGCTTGCCATGGCAATCGTGCACGTCGATGCGGGCACCCGCCACGGGGGCAGCCAAGTCCAGCGAGGTCACCCAGGCCAGGCTGTTTTCTCGGCCATGCTTGAAATGCAGGCCCAGGTTGGTGACCAGCACGCCGGTGCGCACGTACATCGGCGCTTTTTTGTCCAGCAGCGATTCGCCCAACCGGGCTGACTCGATCTCGACCACGTGGTAACCCGGCTCGGCCAGCGGAATGCCCACCACCTCAAACGGGCGCGGGTCACCGCCTTGCAGCGCGGGCAGATCCAGCCGTTTGGCGCCGGCGTCGCCTTTGAGCAGCGACAGCTCGCGGGTGCCGAGAAAGCGCTCCACCGAACGCCGCCTGGGGCGGCCCTGGCCATCGGTGAAGGCTTGTTGCTCGGTCCAGTCGGCGGCCGGCAGGCCAGCCTCCTTGGCCGAGATTTGCGACTCATGAAAGCGCTGCACCCGGCCCAACCAGGCCAGGATGTCGGCAGCCGCGTCCAGCCGTTTGATGCGCACCTGGCCCCCCGTGGCCGCCGGCCGCAAATCGCCCTGCACGTGGCGCAAGGTCACAGGCAGCGCCGGCCCGGCCTGGCCGGGCGCCGTCCACTCGATCACCCCGAACGGCGCCGCTGCAAACTTGGCGATGGGCGGCGCATCGCCGGTGGCCACCCTCAGCGGAAAACTCGCCGCGTTGGCCAGCGGCCGGCCGGCGGCGTCTTTCAGATCAGCGGGCAGCGCCAGCGTGAATTGGGTGTTGTCGGCCAAGGGCCTGGGGAACTGGATCAGCGAGACTTCGTCGGCACGGTCGTCGCGGTCAAACACCGGGCTGATGGCCGCGCCCGATGGTGGCTTGAGCCGCACCTGCTGGGCCAGGCTGCGCGCCACCGGCGCCGAGAACCGCAGCGACAGCGGCCGCACGCCCAGACACGGCGCGTTGGCGCGCTCACGCTCGCAACTGAACTCGGCCGTGAAGGCCGAGCGCACCGTGAAATCAAAGTGTTGCGCCACCTTGGTGAGCACCTGCGGGTTGGCGGCGGCCGCGATGCCCGCGCCCCACACCAGGCGCAGCTTGGCCTCGTTGGGCAGTGGGCGTTGGCAGGTCAGCAGCACCAGCCGATCGGTTTGTTTGTCGAGCTTTCGCGCCTTGATCAGCGCGTCGCGCGCCGGGCCGGTGACCACCCGCGCGGGCAGGCGTTCACCGATGCCCTCCACCTCGCACCAGGCATGGGCATCCACGCTGGCCGGCACCACCGCGCCGCTGAGTTGCAGCAAAAAATGCTGCTGCTCCTCGATGGCGCTGCCCTCGTAGGGTTGCACCCGGGTCACGGCCGGGCCGCCGGTGGAAAAGCTGAACTCGGTTTTCCCGGTCAGCGCACCCTGGCTGGGTTGCCAGCCGGGGCGCGCTTTCAGCGTACAGCGCGTGCCGGGCGGCAGCGCCTCGCGGAAGTCGTAGAGCCATGTGCGGCTATCGCCCCAGCGGCCGCTGCCAGCGGGCGTGGTGCCAACGCAGGCGACTGTCATGGGGTCGGCCAGGCGCGGGTCGCCAAAGTTCACCACCGGGCCATCAAAGCGCAGCACCACCTGCCGCACCTGCGCCACCTCGCCTTGCGGGCTGACGCTGGCCACCGTGGCGGCCTGTGCAAGGCTGCCCCAAGCCAAACCCGCCAGCCACAAGCCCCGCCATGCTTTGCGCGCCATCTGTTCCCCTCGCTGCTCGCGGCTCAAACCTGGTGGCTCAAACGGCCGCTGACTCGTCGGGCCATTTTGCCGTTGGGCCGGCGGGGTTCGGGTGCAGTTCGGGCCGGGTTCGGGCCGGGGCGGGCGGCGGTTCAGTCGTAGCGCAGCGTGCCGTCGTCCAGGCGGGCCGCCGGCAGCTCAAGGCGCTCGGTTGAATAGTCCTGGCTGTGCCGCCACGGTGCCCGGTCGCCTTGTTGTGGCAGCAAGGCCACGCCCCGGTTCATGTAGCCCGGGTTGAAGTTGTCGGGCGTGATCCAGGGCGAGCGCGCCATATCGGCGTCTTCAGGCCGCAGCGCAGGCGTCACCACCTGGGCGCCAACGGTGTCCATGTGTTGCAGCAACCGGCACACCAAGTCACCCATCAGGTCGGCGCGCAAGGTCCAGCTGGCGCGCAGGTAGCCAAACACCCAGGCGAGATTGGGCACACCGGTGAACATCGCGCCGCGCCAGGTGGTGGTGGCTGCAAAGTCCAGCGGCTGGCCGTCGATGGAAAACGCGATGTCGCCCAGCACGTTGAGGTTGAAGCCGGTGGCGGTGATCACCACGTCGGCCGGCAGCGTGGCGCCCGAGGCCAGCGTGATGCCGGTCTCGGTGAAGGTGCTGATCTCATCGGTTGCGACAGTGGCCTGGCCCGAGCGCACGGCCTTGAACAAGTCGGCCTCGGGCATGTTGTTGGGCACAAACGCAATGCGCTGCTGCCACGGGCGGTAACGCGGATTGAAGTGCTTGAGCACCTCGTCCTCCAGGCCTGGCCCCAGCGCGGCGCGCACGCCGGCCAGCAGCTCCTGGCGCGCCTGCACAGGCTGGTCCACGCAGTGCCGCGTGAACGCGGCCTGGTCAAACAACACCTTGCGGCGCACGATCTCGTGGGTCCACTCGGGTGGAATATCCAGCTGGCGCAGCGTGTCGGCCAGCTCGTTGGCGTTGCGCCCGGTGATAAAAAACGTGGGTGATCGCTGCAGCATCGTCACCTGCGCGCAGTGGCCGGCAATGGCCGGGATCAGCGTGGCGGCAGTGGCGCCCGAGCCGATAACCACCACGTTTTTGCCCGCCAAATCCAGGTCGGCCGGCCAGTTTTGTGGGTGCACTACCTGGCCCTTGAAGCGATCCATGCCCGGCCACTGCGGCGTGTAGCCCTGGGCGTGGCGGTAGTAGCCCTGGCACATCCACAAAAATCGGGTGGAAAACTGCACCGTCTCGGTGGTGTGCCCATCGGCGCTTTGCCCCGCTACGCTTGGGCGCGTGGCCTCCACCGTCCAGCGCTGGGTGGTGCTGCTCCAGGCCGCTGATGTGATGCCGTGGCGGTAACGGATGAACGGCGCCAGCCCGCTGTCGGTGATCACCTCGCCCAGGTAAGCCAGGATCTCCGCGCCCGTGGCAATGGGCTTGCCCATCCACGGCTTGAAGCGGTAGCCAAAGGTGAACAGGTCGCTGTCAGAGCGCACGCCCGGGTAGGTGTGCGTGCGCCAGGTGCCGCCAAAGCCCTCCTGCGACTCCAGCACCACAAAGCGTTTGCCAGGGCAAAGCTGCCGCAGGTGGTGCGCGGCGCCGATACCGGAGATGCCGGCGCCGACGATCAGCACGTCAAAGTCTTCAGGCTGGGGGGTGTTGGGGGTTGATGTCATGGCTGCGGTTGTGGAATTCACTCGAAGGCCGGCTCGTCCCACCACGGGAAAAAATCAGGCAGGTCGGTGGACACCTTGTTGGGATACACCGGCGTGCGTTTTTCAAGAAACGAGCTCACACCCTCGCGCGCGTCGGCCGATTGCCCACGTGACTGGATCGCCCGGCTGTCCACGCGGTGCGCCACCATCGGGTGGGCCGCGCCCGCCATGTGCCACAGCATCTGGCGTGTGAGGGCAATGGACACCGGCGCCGTGTTGTCGGCAATCTCGCGGGCCAGCGCGCGCGCTGCCGGCAGCAGCTCATCGGGGGCGTGCACCGATCGCACCAGGCCTTTGTCCAGCGCCTCCTGGGCCGAAAACAGCCGCCCGGTGAAGCACCATTCCAAAGCCGTTTGCATGCCCACCAGCTTGCTCAAAAACCACGACGACGCCGCCTCGGGCGTGATGCCGCGCCGGGCAAACACAAAACCGAAGCGCGCGTCGGTGCTGGCCATGCGCAGGTCCATCGGCAGCTGCATCGTCATGCCTATGCCCACCGCCGCGCCGTTGATGGCACCGATCACGGGCTTGAGGCTCTTGAAAATGCGCAAGGTGGCAATGCCCCCGCCGTCCCGGTAAACACCGCCCACTTTGTACTTGTCGCGGGCTGTAGAACCCTGCGCCGCATAGTCAAAAGTTTTGCCACCGCCCGACAAATCAGCCCCGGCGCAAAACGCCCGGCCGGCGCCGGTGACGATCACTACACGCACCGCGTCGTCGGCGTCGGTTTCATCAAAGACGGCAACCAAGTCATCCCGCATCTGCGCGGTGAAGGCGTTCATCTTTTCGGGCCGGTTCAGCGTGATGGTGGCAATACCATCTTCAACGCTGTAGAGCAGGGTAACGAGCGCGGGCAGGGCCATGGGTCGGTTTCCTTTGAGGGCGGGTGGGCAGGGGTTTGGGCAGGCGTTTGGTAGGTCGGCGCGGCTTCCAGGCCAGCCTGATTAGGCGCCCTTGAACACCGGCTTGCGCCGCTCCAAAAACGCCAGCCCACCTTCGGCCGCGTCGGCGCTGTCGGCCGCCATGGCCTGGTTTGTGGCCTCGCTGGCCAGCGCCTCGGCGTAGCTTTGCTCCAGCGCCCGTGCCAGACCCTGGCGCATCAGGCCCAGCGCGCGGGTGGGGCCGTGGGCCAGGCGCTCGGCCAGGGCCATGGCCTGGGCTTGCAGCTCGGCGTCATCCACGGCGCGGTAGATCAGGCCCCACTGTTCGGCTTTTTCAGCGCCGATGCGCTCGCCCAGCATCATGATTTCGGTGGCGCGGGCACGGCCCACCTGGCGCGTCAGCATCCAGGTGGCGCCACCGTCGGGCACCAGGCCAATGTTGACAAACGCCGCCAAGAGGTAGGCCGAGCGGCCGGCCAGCGTGAAGTCGGCGGCCAGCGCCAACGAGCAGCCAATGCCCGCCGCCGGGCCGTTGACAGCGGTGACCACCGGGATGGGCAGCTGCGCCAAGGCCAGCAGCGCCGGGCTGTAGCTCTCGGTCAGCGCCTTGAACGCCTGGGCGCCACGTGAGGGGCCGGCCGTGTTGTTGCCCGTCAAGGCGCCGGGCTGCAGATCGGCGCCGCTGCAAAAAGCGCGGCCCTCGCCGGTGATCAGCAAGGCCCGCGCGCCCAGTGCAGGCAGTTGCCGCAGCGCGGCGTGGATCTCGTCAAACATTTGCGGGGGTGCTGCGTTCAGGCGCTGCGGCCGGTTGAGCGTGATGGTGGCAACAGCGCCTTGTTGGCTCAGGCGGATGGTCTCGAAATGGGGCAGGGCGGTATCGGGCGTGGTGGAACTGGGCACGGAGGTCTCCTTCTTGTGGGTCAGCCCGGTCAGCGTAGCGGCGGCCATCAGCGGTGGCTGTCGCCGGCCGGACTGCGGCGCGCGACCGCAGCCAACCACAATGGCCCTCGAATTTTGAACAACAATCCACCCCGCTGGAGACTGCCCATGACTGAAGCCCTGATCATCGACGCTTGCCGCACGCCGCGTGGCATTGGCAAAGTAGGCAAAGGCGCGCTGGCCGACATGCACCCGCAGCACCTGGGCGCCACCGTGCTCAAGGCGCTGGCCCAGCGCACCGGCATCAACACGGCCGACGTGGACGACATCATCTGGGGCACCAGCACCCAGCGCGGCACGCAGGGTGGTGACCTGGGCCGCATGTCCGCGCTGGATGCGGGTTATGACCAGCGCAGCAGCGGCGTCACGCTGGACCGCTTTTGCGGCTCGGGCATCACCAGCGTGAACATGGCCGCGGCCAGCATCATGTCGGGCATGGAAGATCTGATGGTGGCCGGCGGCTGCGAAATGATGTCCATGACCGCCACGCTGCAGGGCGGCCCCGGCCTGATGGACAGCGGCAACCTGCGGCTGCGCGCCAGCCATCCGCAATCCCACCAGGGCGTGTGCGCCGACGCCATTGCCACGATCGAAGGCATCAGCCGTGCCGACCTGGACGCGCTGGCGCTGGTGAGCCAGCAGCGCGCGGCCGTGGCCATTGCCGAGGGCCGCTTCAGCAAAAGCCTGGTGCCCGTGTACCGCGCTGATGGCACCCTGGCGCTGGATCATGAAGAGTTCCCCCGGCCACAAACCACCGCTGAGGGCCTGGCCGGCTTGAAGCCCGCCTTCACCGCGCTGGCCGACGTGCCGCTCGACGACCAAGGCACCACGTTCCGGGGCCTGATCCTGGCCCGGCACCCCGGCCTGGACATCCAGTTCAGGCACCACGCCGGCAACTCGTCGGGCGTGGTGGACGGCGCCGCCGCGCTGCTGCTGGCCTCACCCGGCTACGCCCGTGCCCACGGCCTGAAGCCTCGCGCCCGCGTGCTGGCCTACGCCAACGTGGGTGATTCGCCCACCTTGATGCTCAACGCCCCCGTGCCCGCCGCGCTCAAGGTGCTGGCCAAGGCCGGGCTCACGGTAGACGACATCGACCTGTTCGAGATCAATGAGGCGTTTGCGGTGGTGACTGAAAAGTTCATCCGTGATCTCAAGCTGGACCGCGACCGCGTCAACGTCAACGGCGGCGCCATGGCGCTGGGCCACCCGATTGGCGCCACAGGCGCCATCCTGATAAGCACCGTGCTGGACGAGCTGGAGCGGCGTGGGCTGAAGCGGGGCCTGGTGACCATGTGCGCGGCGGGCGGCATGGCCCCGGCCATCATCATTGAGCGAATTTAGGCTCTCCCCCGAAGCGCCTGCGGCGCCTCCCCCCAGGGGGCGCCGCCAGTGGCCCGGCAAAGCCGGTTCCACGGCGTCTACTTGATGTGCAGCACCCGTCGCCGTCACGACACAGGAGAAATAAATGGACTTGAGCTACTCCCCCGAAGAACTGGCCTTTCGCAACGAGGTGCGCGATTGGCTGGCTGCCAACCTGCCCAGCGACATCCGCGACAAGGTGGTGGGTTACCGCCACTTGTCAAAAGGCGACTACACCCGCTGGCACAAGATCCTGGCGGCCAAGGGTTGGGCTGTGCCGCACTGGCCGGTGGAGTGGGGCGGCACGGGCTGGAACATCACCCAGCGCTACATCTACGACGAAGAATTTGGCCTGGCCGGCGCGCCCGGTTTGCCACCGTTTGGCCCGGCCATGTGCGCGTCTGTTTTGCACCGCTTTGGCACGCCCGAGCAAAAGAACCGCTTCTTGCCGCGCATCCGCGAAGGCGACGATTTTTGGGTGCAAGGCTACTCAGAGCCCGGCGCCGGCTCTGACCTGGCGGCGTTGAAGATGCGCGCTGACAAGCACGGCGATCACTACCGTGTCAGCGGCCAAAAAATCTGGACCACGCTGGGCCATTTTGGTGACTGGATCTTTTGTCTGGTGCGCACCAACCCCAGCGCCGAGAAGCGCCAAGAGGGCATCAGCTTTTTGCTGATCGACATGACCACCCCTGGCATCACCGTGCGTCCGCTGATCCTGATGGACGGTGGCCACGAGGTGAACGAGATCTTTTTTGACGACGTCAAAGTGCCGGTCGAAAACCTGGTGTTTGAAGAGAACAAGGGCTGGACGGTGGCCAAGTACCTGCTGGGCCATGAGCGCATGGGCTCGGGCAGTGTGGGCGCGTCACGCCGCGAGGTGGCCGCGCTGCGCAAGCTGGCAGGTAACGAGAAAAAAAACGGCCAGCCGCTGATGCAAGACCCGCGCTTTCGCGACCGCCTGTCCCGTGTGGAGATCGAGTTGGCCGCGCTGGAGATCACGTCAATGCGGTTCTTGGACAAGATGCGCCGCACCGGCCAGCCACCGGGCGCTGATGTGTCGATGCTCAAGATTCGTGGCACGGAGGTGCAGCAAGGCATCACTGAGCTGATGATGCAGGCCGTGGGCCCCCGCGCCCAGCCCTTTGCGGCGGTGGACAACGGCGCCATTGACCACTTCACCTCACGCCTGGCGCCGCGTTACTTCAACTTCCGCAAGGCCAGCATCTACGCCGGGTCCAACGAGATCCAGCGCAACATCATCGCCAAGATGACCTTGGGTTTGTAGTCGCTCACAAACTGCGTTAGCAGCCAGTCAGTGATGGAAACACCCACCGGAGCCCCCCATGAACTTTGAACTCAGCGACGAGCAGCAACAACTGGCCGACTCGGTGCGCAAGTACCTGGCCAACGAATACACGTTTGAAAAACGCAAGGCCATCCTGCAATCGGCCACCGGCCAGAGCAGCGCCGTCTGGGCCGCCTTGGCCGAGATGGGCCTCACCGCCATCACGCTGCCCGAGGCCGATGGCGGCTTTGGCGGCGGCGCGCTGGATTTGATGGCCACGATGGAAGCCTGCGGCGAGGCGCTGCTGCTGGAGCCCCTGCTCGACAACATCGGCCTGACCGGCCGCTTGGTGGCGCGCGCTGGCAATGCCGCCCAGCGCGCCGCGTTGTTGCCGGGCTTGATAGCCGGCAGCCAGCAGTACGCTTTTGCCAGCCTGGAGCCGGGCGGGCGCTACGCCTTGCTGCCCACTTTGACCACCGCTCGTGCCGCCGGTGATGGCTGGGTGTTGGACGGCGAAAAGTGCGTGGTGATCGGCGCAGCAATGGCCCAGCGCTTGATCGTCTCGGCCCTGGCCGGCGGCAACTCGGGCCACATCCCCGGCGTCAGCCTGTTTCTGGTTGACCCAATAGCCCCGGGCGTTGCGATCAACCCCAACCGCACGGTGGACGGCCAACGCTCGGCCAGCATCACCTTGCAAGGCGTGGCACTGGGCGCAGACGCGCTGCTGGGCCCCCTGCACGGCGCCAGGCCGCTGATCGAAGAGGCCATGGACTTTGCCACCGCGCTGCTGTGCGCCGAGGCCGTGGGCGCGCTGAAATCTGCCAACGACGCCACCCTCGATTACCTCAAAACCCGCAAGCAGTTTGGCGTGCCTATTGCGTCATTCCAGGTGCTGCAACACCGCATGGTGGAGATGTACATCAGCACCGAGCAAGCCCGCTCGATGGCCATCCTGGCAGCGGCCAAGGTGGACGAAGGCGGCGATGCGATTGAGCGCGCCCGCACCGTGTCGATGGCCCTGGTCAAAATCGCCGACGCCGCCCGCCAGGTCAGCCAGGAGTCCGTGCAACTGCACGGCGGCATGGGCATGACCGAAGAGCTGAAGGTCTCGCACACCTTCAGACGCCTGACCATGATCGCCCAACGCTTTGGCGACGCAGACCACCACCTGGAGCGCTACGCCGCGCTCGGCTGAGCGACCCCGCAGCACCGCCCAACCCCCTCGCCCCTCCGGGGAGGGGGCTGGGGTGAGGGGCAACGCAGCCGCAAAGCCCAAGCAAAACCCGCTCAACCTAACCCCCAATAAGCGCGACCAGGACACCACCCATGTACACCCCTTTCAACCTCAACAACCACGGCGCCGTTATCACCGGCGGCAACGGCGGCATCGGCCTGGGCATGGCGCGCGCGCTGCTGGCCTCAGGCGCCAAAGTAGCCATCTGGGGGTCCAACCCCGACAAAACCGAGCGCGCCCGGCTGCAACTGGCCAGTGAATGCGCTGATGCATCCCGCGTCTTCGCCTTCACCTGCGACGTGGGCGACGAAGCCCAGGTCGACAGCACCTTCGCCGCGTCGGTGGCAGCCCTTGGCCGGGTGGATTCATGCTTTGCCAACGCGGGTGTATCGGGCAAAGGCACCACAGTGCTGGAGATGGACCTGGCCGAGTTCCGCCGCGTGCAGCGCATCAACGTGGAGGGCGTGTTCTTGACGCTGCGCGCCGCCGCCCGGCACATGGCCGCGCACGGCCAGGGCGGCTCATTGGTGGCAACCGCCAGCACAGCCGCCATAGAGGGCGCCGCGCGCAACAGCCACTACGGCGCGTCCAAGGGCGCAGTCACCGCTTTTGCGCGCGCGTTGGCCGTGGAGCTGGCCCGCCACAAGATCCGGGTCAACACCATCCTGCCGGGCTGGATCGTCACCGACATGACCGAAAAATCAGTGCAAAACGACAAGTTTGCCGGCGCTGTGATGCCCCGCATCCCCGCCCGCCGCTGGGGCCAGATCGACGACTTTGGCGGCATCGCGGTGTACCTGGCCAGCACCGCATCAAGTTACACCACGGGCGAGCAGTTTGTGATTGATGGGGGCTACACCAAGTTTTGAGCGGGTGCGCGGGTGCCTCGTTGGCCGGCCGTGCCCTCCGGCTGCCGCCACCTCAAGCGCGGCAAATCAATGTCGGCAACGGCCTGGCTCTGGTCGATTCCACCCACGCCGACCAAAGCCATATACTTTGCCATATGGCTATTCAACAAACACCCCCCTCTCGACCAACCGCCCGTGTCGGTTGGAACAACCGTGTTCAAACGGTGTCAATTCCCTTGGACTTCCGCTTTCCAGATTCGGTGCGAGAGGTCTTTATTCGACGCGAAGGCGAAAGCGTCATCCTGACGCCGCGGCCAGCTGACTGGTCCGGTTTCTTCGCCGCCGCCAAAGCGCACCCCGACTTCATGGCCGATGTGGATCGTTTGCCGGTGCAGGAACGTTCGTTTTGAGCGTCCTGGTCAAGAGGTCAACGCTCTACATGTTGGACACCGACACTTGCATCTTCCTGATGCGCGGTGAGCACCCCGAATTGGCCGCGCACGTGCAGTCGATCCCGATCCAGCAACAGATGATGTCGGCCGTCACCTTGGCCGAGTTGAGCTATGGCGTGCAGGCGTCTGCAACTGCCAAGCGCAAGCGCAACCAAGCGGTGCTGGATGACCTGGCCTTGCACTTGGCGGTGCTGGACTGGCCGCGTGATGCGGCACGGCACTACGCCGAGATTCGGGCTGAGCTGAAGAAGCGCGGCGCACAAATCGGTGCGGCCGATCTGATGATCGCCGCCCATGCCAAGGCTGTTGGCGCCACGGTGGTGACGAACAACATCAAGGACTTTGGGCGCGTGAAGGGTTTGCAAGTCGAAAACTGGATGCTGTAGCCCGGCCAGCAAAGTCTCAATCATCCAGTGGGCGAAAAACACCGTTGACAGCGAACACGCATGAGACATACCGAGCGATAAGAGGGAGATTGGCATGCATCAAACCGCCAAAATATTTGCCACAGACCGTAGCCAGGCGGTGCGATTGCCGCTGGAGTTCCGCTTTGACGTCGCGGAAGTTTTTATTCGCCGCGACCCCACCACCGGCGATGTGGTCTTGTCGCGCAAGCCGACCGATTGGCAAGGTTTGCTCGATGCGGTGGCTCAAAACAAGGACGACGACTTGGCGTTAGAACGCCGCCAAACGCCTACGCGGCGCGACCCCTTTGAAGCTTGGCAGGAATGAACCAGCCCTAGCTGCTCGATACCAATGTGGTCAGTCATTGCTCTCTGGCAAATCATGAAGAGTCTTCGCAGCGCCGTGTCCCAAGAGTGCCCCCAAGGCCGCCGCCTTGCGGCGCCCGCCCCCCCCGAGGGGGAGGAGAAACACTTGGGGCGGCCCGGCGTTTGTTTCTCATGAGCGGATGCTCAGCGCAGATGCGCCTTAGAGGATGGCAATCGCCGCGAACGGCACGTGAGGCCGGCCTCACCGAAATCAACTCCACTGCTCCGCCTGGGTTGGCATAATCTGCCAATAGCGCTGATCTAGCGAACCTACCCTCACCCATCTGGAGCTGACCACATGCCGACACGCAACGTCGTACTGAGCGAGCATCAACACGAGCTGGTAGAGACTCTGGTGCAGTCCGGGCGCTACCAGAATGCCAGCGAGGTGCTGCGAGAAGGACTGCGCCTCATCGAGGATCGTGATCGCATCGAGGGGGTCAAGCTCAAGGCCCTCAAGCAAGCGGCCCGCCAGGGCTGGGCGGATGTATCGGCAGGGCGATACACCGATGTCGCAGATGATCAGCTGGAGGACTTCGTCGGGCAATTGGGTCGTCGTGCGGCCCAGCAGACCAAGTCGGCGAGCTGATGGCCAGCTATCGCCTGTCGGCGACTGCCCAGACAGATGTCGTCGACATCCTTGCCTGGACGCAAGAGCAATTCGGCGAGGCGGCACGACTGCGCTATGAGGGCCTGATCGTCGCGGCACTTCGCGACGTGGCGACCCAAGCTGACAGGCCGGGCAGCATAGAGCGCCCGGAACTCGGTGCCGGAGTTCGATCATGGCATCTGCGACTGAGTCGTGGGCACGTGGACACAGCCGCTGGCGTAGTCCGCAGGCCCCGTCACTTTCTGATCTACCGTGTTGAGCCAGCACTGCTCGTGGTCGGACGGGTGCTGCACGACGCCATGGAACTGGCTCGGCACTTGGATCCGGAAACATCCTGGGCGTAGCCGGCGGTCATCGCAGATTGCGCTCGCGAAGATGATCTGCGAGGCTCCGAGGCGAGCCAAGCGCACATGTCCCGGCAATCTGGGTCGCGCCGCGACGCCCGGCAAGCCTGGTGTGCCAGCGCAGGGGGTCATATTTAAGACCTGCGCCCCCACACGCAACACCCTGCCGGGCGG
>JAYWDK010000145.1:0-5898 GCA_043779845.1 Betaproteobacteria bacterium
AGCGCGTCGGTATTCCACTCGGCGCCGTCCCGGTCGCTCACGCTCACAAAGGTGGGCTCACCGCCCATCGTCAGCCGCACATCGCCGGCGTCGAGTTGCACGTCCACCGCCTGGCCCAGCGCCAGCACATCGGCCCACTGCGCCTCGGTGTAGGGCTTGGTGACACGGGGCGACTCAAAAATGCGGCTCACCGCCATGTGGTGGTTGAACTCGACCTCGCATTCATCCATTGCCCCGCTGATGGGCGCGGCGCTGCCCGGCGTGGGCGTGCAGGCCACGGGGATGTGGCCTTCACCGGCCATCAGGCCGGAAGTCGGGTCCAGCCCCACCCAGCCGGCGCCGGGCAAAAATACCTCGCACCAGGCATGCAGGTCAGTGAAGTCCACCTCGGTGCCACTGGGGCCGTCGAGGGCTTTCACGTCGCTTTTCAGCTGGATCAGGTAGCCCGAGACAAAGCGCGCCGCCAGGCCCAGATGGCGCAGCGCCTGCACCAGCAGCCAGCCGGTGTCGCGGCAAGAGCCACTGGCAAGCAGCAGCGTCTCTTCCGGCGTCTGCACACCGGGCTCCATGCGGATGACGTAGCGGATGTCGCCCTGCAGCCGCTGGTTGATGCCTACCAAAAAGTCGATCGTGCGGCGCTCGGTCAGGTCGATGCTGGCCACGAACTTGGCCAGCTCGGGGGTTGCGGCTTCAGTCACCAAATACGGCTGCAGCTCCAGCTTCAGCGCGTCGTCGTAGGTGAAGGGGTAGGTCTCGGCGTCGGGCTCCAGAAAGAAGTCAAACGGGTTGTAGACCGACATCTCGGCCACCAAGTCCACCGTCACCTTGAACTCGGTGGTGGGCTCAGGGAACACCAACCGCGCCAGGTAGTTGGCAAACGCGTCTTGCTGCCAGTTGATGAAGTGGCTCTCGGGTTCGATTTTGAGTGAGTAGCTCAGGATGTTGGTGCGGCAATGCGGCGCCGGGCGCAGGCGCACGATGTGCGGGCCCATGTTGACGGGGCGGTCGTACTTGTAGTGCGTGACGTGGGTCAGTGCGACGTGGATGGACACAGGATTCCTTGCGGTTCAAGCGGGTACTAAAAAATCGCGGCTGATACCGGCGCCGATGTCGTTGACGCGGTCCAGAAACTGAGTCAAAAAGGCATGCAGGCCGGTGGACAAAATCTCGTCGATGCGACCAAACTGCAAGTCACTGCGCAGGCGGCCGGCGCGGCGCCGGGTCTCGGCGCTTTGCTCATTGGCCACCAGCTCCAGGTTGGCCACCAGCTCGTTCATGCAGGCCGCCAACGAGCGCGGCATGTCGGGGCGCAGCATCAGCAAATCGGCCACCTTGTCGGGCCGGATCACGTTGCGGTACACCTTGCGGTAGATCTCGAAGGCGCTCACCGAGCGCAATATCGCGCTCCAGTGATAGAAGTCGACCTCGGGTGCGTCGTTGTCGGCCCAGGCGCCAAAGTAGTCACCGGCCAGGTCGTGAAACTTGACGTCCAGCAGCCTTGCCGTGTTGTCGGCGCGTTCCAAAAACGTGCCGATGCGGATGAAGTGCAGCGCCTCGTCTTGCAGCATGGTGCCCACACTCACGCCCCGGCTCAGGTGCGACCTGAACTTGACCCACTCAAACAGCGACGCCGGGTCACGCTCAAAGGTGTCGTCTTGCAGCAGACGCTTGAACTCCAACCAGGTTTGATTGGTTGTCTCCCACAACTCGGTGGTGAGCTTGCCGCGCATGGCGCGGGCGTTTTCACGGGCGGCGGCCAGGCACGAGACGATGGACGATGAATTGCTGGCGTCTCGCACCATGAAGTGCATGACGTTTTTGGCATCCACCGCGTCGTGTATTTTGCCAAAGGCCTGAGTCAGCTCGGAGATGCCCAGCACGCCCGCCCAGCCCAATTCGGCGTGGTCGGCCGACTGCGGCAGCAGCGAGGTTTGGTAGTTGACGTCCAACATGCGGGCGGTGTTTTCGGCCCGCTCCATGTAACGGGACATCCAGAAAAGGTGGTCAGCGGTTCTAGAAAGCATTGCAAAGCTCCAGCGCGACGCCTGCTGGCTTGCAAGCCAGCAGGCCTTCGTCAGGCGAGCACCCCTGCGCAGGCAGGGTTGCACGTCCGGACTCAGTCCAAAAAAGGTGGTCAGCAGTGCGCGACAACATGATGTTCAAGCCTCCAAAACCCAGGTGTCTTTGGTCCCGCCGCCTTGCGACGAATTGACCACCAACGAGCCGTCTTTGAGCGCTACGCGCGTCAGGCCGCCCGGCACCATCTGCACACTTTTGCCCGACAGCACAAACGGCCGCAAATCAATGTGGCGCGGCGCGATGCCGCTCTCCACAAAGGTGGGCGTGGTGGACAGCGCCAAGGTGGGCTGCGCAATGTAATTGCTGGGCCGGGCCAGCAGCTGCGCGCGGAACGCCTCGATCTCGGCCTTGGTGGACGCCGGGCCCACCAACATGCCGTAGCCGCCCGCGCCGTGCACCTCTTTGACCACCAGCTCACCGAGATGGGCCAGCACGTATTTCAGGTCATCGGCGTCGCGGCACAAATAGGTGGGCACGTTTTCAAGAATGGGCTTTTCTCCGAGGTAAAACTCCACCATCCTGGGCACGTAGGGGTAGATGGATTTGTCGTCGGCCACGCCGGTGCCGATGGCGTTGCACAGGCTGATGTTGCCCTTGCGATAAACATCCAACAAACCGGCGCAACCTAACGTTGAATCAGCACGGAAGGCTTTGGGGTCCAGAAAGTCATCGTCTACCCGGCGGTACACCACATCCACCCGGCGTGGGCCTTGCGTTGTGCGCATGTAGCAAAAGTTGTCCTTGACGAACAAGTCCTGGCCCTCCACCAGCTCAACGCCCATCTGTTGAGCCAAAAACGCGTGCTCAAAGTAGGCGCTGTTGTACATGCCGGGCGTGAGCACCACCACCGTGGGTTCGTTGACCGACGCGGGTGCCATTTCACGCAGGGTTTCAAGCAGCAGGTCGGGGTGATGGGCCACCGGCGCCACGCGGTGCTGGGCAAACAGCTCGGGGAATAGCCGCATCATCATCTTGCGGTTTTCGAGCATGTAGCTCACGCCGCTGGGCACGCGCAGGTTGTCCTCGAGCACGTAGTAGGTGCCGCTGCCGTCGGGTTGGGCGGCGCGCACGATGTCGATGCCCGAGATGTGCGAGTAGATCTGGCCCGGCAGGTCAACGCCCATCATTTCAGGGCGGAACTGCGCGTTGTTGATCACGTGCTCGGTGGGCACGATGCCGGCCTTCAGGATGGCCTGGTCGTGATAGACATCATGCAAAAAGCAGTTGAGCGCGGCCACCCGCTGCGCGAGGCCTTTTTGCATCAGCACCCACTCGTGGTTGGGGATGATGCGTGGGATCACGTCAAACGGGATCAGCCGCTCGGTGCCGGCGCCGTTTTCATCTTTGTCGCCGTAGATGGCAAAGGTGATGCCGACGCGGCGGAAGATCATCTCGGCTTCATCGCGCCGGGCCGCCATGGTGGCAGGTGACTGCTGCTGCAACCAGCGATCAAAGCCGCTGTAGTGGGCCCGCACGCCGTGGGCGCCCTGCATTTCATCAAAGGTAGGTTTCATCGTGGGTTGGCTCATGGCGCAGTCTGTGGCGCAGTGTTATTAGCAACAATCGCACCACCCCCGGGCGCCGTCCAGTGCCAGTAGCGGCGACGCACATTGCGGGTGCAATTGGCCACACCATCGTGCCATAGCCATGCACCACATTGATCGCTGCGCACCACATCGATGCCTCGCTCGGTATAGCGCGCCAACACGTCGGGCGCCGGGTGGCCGTAGCGACTGCGGTAGCCGGCTTGCACCACGGCGGTTTGCGGCTGCACCGTGTCCAAAAAATCCTCGCTCGATGAGGTTCGGCTGCCATGGTGGGGCACCAACAACACGGTGCTGGCCAGTGCCGCGCCCTGGCGTTGCAACAGCGCGGCTTCTTGCGGTGCTTCAATGTCGCCGGTGATCAACGCGCTGCGGCCGGCCGCGTCCACCACGCGCAGCACACAACACACGGCGTTGGGCTTGTGGGGCGCATCGAACTCGGCGCTGGTGGGGTGCAGCATCTCAAACCGCACGCCATCCCAGAGCCAGCTTTGGCCGGCCTCGCAGCGGCTATGCGACACGTGGTGTTGTGCGGCCTTGGCCAGCAAGGGGTGGGTGGCCTCCAGTGAGCTTTGCAGGGCGCGCACCGGGTGGCCCGCCAGCAAGGTGGCGGCGCCGCCCACGTGATCACTGTCGCGGTGGCTCAGGATCAGCAGATCGATGGCGGGCTCACCGCGTGCGTGCAGCAGCGGCAGCAGCACACGCCCGCTGGCGTCGTTGTCGCGTGAGTATTGCGGCCCTGTGTCGTACACCAGCAAGTGGCCGTGGGTGCGCACCAGCACGGCGGTGCCTTGGCCAATGTCGGCGGCCAGCAGTTCAAACGAGCCCGGTGCCGGCCGGGGCAAGGGCGGCCACAGCAGCGGCAGCACCAGCGGCAGCGCCAACCAGCGCACGGCCCAGGGCACGGGCAGCACGCCCAGCACGGCGCCCAGCAAACCGCAGGCCACTGCCCAGGCCGGGGCCACTGGTGCCAGCCACACTGCAAACGGCCAGTGCGCCAACCAGGCCAGGCCCCACACCAGCACCTGCACTGCCAAGGCGGCCACGGCCCAGAGCGGCGGCAGCAAGACGCCCAACAAGGCCAGCGGCGTGATCAGCAAGGTGACCAAGGGGATGGCCACCAGATTGGCCACGAAGCCCACGATGCTGAGTTGCTGGAAAAACACCAGCGACAGCGGCGCCAAACCCAGCGTGGCGATGACCTGGCCGCGCAAGTGGCCGGCCACGCTGGCGCGGCCGTGTTCGGCCAGGGTGCGCGCCAAGGTTTGGGCGCTTGATGGTGCGGGTTGGTCGGTGTTGATAACGCCTTTGGTGAGCGATCTGTCATCAACCTCACCTGCCTGGCTGCTGGGCTCCGACACCAGCAACAAGCCCACGGCCGCAAACGACAGCCAGAACCCCGGTTGCAGCAAAGCCCACGGGTCAAGCGCGGTCACCACCACGGCCGCCACCAGCAGCACCAGCAACCACGGCCAGCGCAAGCCCAGGCTGCGCATCAACACGGTGGCGCCCAGCATGATCACCGTGCGCTGCGCGGGCACGCCCCAGCCCGCCAGCATCGAATAGGCCACCGCCAGCAGCAGCCCGGCCCAGCGCGCAGCGGTGGGCGCGGGCAGCCACAACATCAGGCGCGTGCTGCGCCGCCAGAGCGCACTGGCCAGGGCGCCGGCCATCCAGGCGAACATGGTGATGTGAACGCCGCTGATGCTGACCAAATGCGCGATGCCGGTGGTGCGGAACAGCTCCCAGTCCTCGCGCTCGATGGCCGCCTGGTCGCCCACCGCCAGCGCGGCCAGCACGCCCGCAGCGCGGGGGTCGGCCACGCGGCGCCGGATGGCGTCGCGCACGGCCTGGCGGGCGCGCTCGATGGGATGCGCCACGGCCTCGGCCAGCAGCGTGGCCTGCGGCCCCGCACGCGCCACCCGCACGTAGCCGGTGGCGCCCAGGCCTTGCTCAAACCACAGCAGTTCCACGTCAAAACCATCCGGGTTCAGGGCGCCATGCGGGCGTTTCAGGCGCAGCGGCAAACGCCAGCGCTGGCCTGCGCGCAGCTCGGCGCGTGGGTCATCCAGCGCGGCTTCATCGTTGAAATTGTTGTACCAGCCCAGCGCCAGCACGGGCGGCAGCTGAACAGGCCGGTTGGCGCCCACGGCTGCATCCAGCGCTTCGGCGTGCTCCACCTCAAACTGGAAGCGTGTGCCCGACAGGCCCACCTGCGTCATGGCGGCCACAACGCCCGTGACCATCAGGTTCTGGCCCTCAAGCGCGGGCGACA
>JAYWDK010000146.1:0-5806 GCA_043779845.1 Betaproteobacteria bacterium
CGGGCTGTGCTCGCTTTCTGCATTGCGCCGGGTATTCGCCCCGGCGGGCGCCTAACTTTCTTTTCGGGCCGAAAAGAAAGTCAGCAAAGAAAAGGGCCGGCAAACCAGTTTCAATGGCTTTGCCCTCGACCACTTCGGGCACGGTGTGTTGTGGACTCGCCTGCGTGCAGGCTCAGACATTCGGCGCCTGTCACCACCGTGCTGGGTCTGGCTGTTGGGCGTCCAAGACGGGTGTTCTGGGCTACAGCACGGCGCGGGTTCGAGACCCTCACCCCAGCCCTCTCCCGCGAGCGGGAGAGGGGGCAATACTCGTCTCGTCTTGACTCGAATCGTCTCGAATCGTCTCAATTCGACTTGACTCGACGGTCACGCATGACCTGAATGGCTCCCTCGCCCCCGTACCCGGGGGAGAGGGTTGGGGTGAGGGGGCAAGGCGCCAGCCAAGCGGTGAATCAAGCCATGCGCCAGTCGTCTTGGACGCGTACACGCAGAGCCCGTCTCTGACCTCGAAAGGCGCCGAATGTCTGAGCCTGCACGCAGGCGAGTCAACAACACACCGTGGTCGAAGAGGTCAAGAGCAAGGCCATAGAAACTGGTTTGCAGGCCCTTTTCTTTGCTGACTTTCTTTTCGGCCGTTCGAAAAGAAAGCCAGTCGCCAGCCGGGGCGAAATCCCGGCGCAATGCAGAAAGCGAGAACAAAAATTAGCAAGGCGGCCCAAAAGCCATGCCCATCGCCCCCTCACCCCAGCTCGGCACTCTCCTGGTCTGCCAACGGCGGCCGCACCGCACCCCGCCCCGGCCGCCGCAACAACGCCACCACCGCCGGCACAATGAACAGCGACAGCAGCGGCGCCGTGACCATGCCGCCCAGCATGGGCGCCGCAATGCGGCTCATCAGCTCGGCCCCCGTGCCGCTGCCCCAGACGATGGGCACCAGGCCGGCCAGGATCACGGCCACCGTCATGGCCTTGGGGCGCACACGCTGCACGGCCCCCTCGCGGATGGCGTCATCCACCAACTCGGGCGTGATCTGGGCGCCCACCGGCAAAGCCGCCACGTGGTCCAACAAAGCGTGCTTCAGATACAGCAGCATCACCACGCCAAACTCGGCCGCCACACCCGCCAGCGCGATAAAGCCCACGCCCGTGGCCACCGACAAGTGGTAGCCCATCAGGTACAAAAACCACACGCCGCCGGTCAGCGCAAACGGCAGCGTGGCCATGATCAGCGCGGCTTCGTCCAGCCGCCCAAAGGTGAGGTACAGCAGCACAAAAATGATCAGCAGCGTGGCCGGCACCACCACCATCAGGCGGGCGTTGGCGCGCTCCATGTATTCAAACTGGCCCGAATAGGCCACGCTCATGCCGGCATCCAGCGCCACCTGTTTGGCCACTGCCCGGCGCAGGTCTTGCGCCACCGAGCCCAGATCACGCCCGCGCACATCCACAAACACCCAGCCCGAGGGCCGGGCGTTTTCACTCTTCAGCATCGTCGGACCATCGCTGATGCTGATTTTGGCCACCGTGCTCAGCGTGATCTGCTGGCCCATGGGCGCAAGAATCGGCAGCTCGGCCAGGCGCTGCGGCGTGTCGCGCCACTCACGCGGGTAACGCAGGTTGACTGGGTAGCGGGCCAGGCCTTCGATGGTCTCAGTGACGTTTTCACCGCCAATGGCGCCGGACACCACGGCCTGCACGTCGGCGATGTTCAGGCCGTAGCGGGCGGCGGCCGTGCGGTCAATCAGCACGTCGATGTAGCGCCCGCCCGTCAAGCGCTCGGCCAGCGCCGATGACACGCCGGGCACGCCTTTGGCCACGGTTTCAACGGCCAGCGCCACGCGGTCAATCGCCGCCAGGCTGCCGCCGCTGACCTTCACGCCGATGGGGCTTTTGATGCCGGTGGCCAACATGTCGATGCGGTTGCGGATGGGCGGCACCCACAGGTTGGACAAACCCGGCACCTGCACAGCTGCGTCCAGCGCCGCCAGCAGCTTCTCGGGCGTCATGCCCGCGCGCCACTGCTCGCGCGGCTTGAGCTGGATGGTGGTCTCGAACATCTCGATCGGCGCGGGGTCGGTGGCGGTTTCGGCCCGGCCCGCCTTGCCAAATACCCGCACTACTTCGGGCACGGTTTTGATCATCCGGTTGGTGAGTTGCAGCAGCTCGCCGGCTTTTTGGGTGGACAAGCCCGGCAAGGCCGATGGCATGTAGAGCAAATCGCCCTCGTCCAGCGCCGGCAAAAACTCGCCGCCCAGCTGCATCAAGGGCCAGGCCGTGGTGGCCAACAGCAGCACGGCCACGCCCAACGTGGCCTTGGGCCAGCGCAGCACGGCGTTCAGTGCCGGCCGGTAGGCGGCGATCAGCGCCCGGGTGATGGGGTTTTTTTGCTCGGCCGGGATGCGCCCGCGTATCCAAAAACCCATCAGCACCGGGATCAGCGTGACCGACAAACCTGCTGCCGCCGCCATGGCGTAGGTTTTGGTGAAGGCCAGCGGGCCAAACAATCGGCCTTCTTGCGCCTCAAGTGTGAACACCGGGATGAATGACAGCGTGATGATCAGCAGCGAGAAAAACAGCGCCGGGCCGACCTCTACCGCCGCGTCCGTCATCACCCGCCATCGCTCGTCGCCCAGCAGGGCTTGATCAGGATGGACGTGCTGCCAGGCCTCGATCTTTTTGTGCGCGTTTTCGATCATCACCACCGCCGCGTCCACCATCGCGCCAATGGCGATGGCAATGCCGCCCAGCGACATGATGTTGGCGTTGATGCCCTGGTAGTGCATCACCCCAAAAGCGGCCAGCACGCCCAGCGGCAGCGCGATGATGGCCACCAGCGCCGAGCGCAAATGGCCCAAAAACAGCACGCACACCACGGCCACCACCAAAAACTCTTCAAGCAGCTTGTGCGACAGGTTGCTGATGGCGCGCTCGATCAGCGCGCTGCGGTCGTAGGTGGTGACGATCTCCACCCCGGGCGGCAGGCTTTTTTGCAGCTCGGCCAGCTTGGCCTTGACCGCCGTGATGGTGGTTTGCGCGTTTTTGCCCGATCGCAAGATCACCACGCCACCAGCCACCTCGCCCTGGCCGTCCAGCTCGGCGACGCCGCGCCGCATCTCGGGCCCCACCTGCACGGTGGCCACGTCGCCCAGCTTGACGGCCACGCCGCCCCGCACCGCCAGCGGCACGGCCCTGAAATCATCCAGCGTGAGCAGGCGCCCGCTGGCGCGCACCATGTACTCCACCTCGGCCAGCTCCAGCACCGAGCCACCGGTTTCTTGATTGGCCGCCACCAGCGCGTCCCGCGCTTGCACATAACTGACACCGTACGCGGCCATTTTGACCGGGTCAAGCACCACCTGGTATTGGCGCACCATGCCGCCCACGCTGGCCACCTCGGCCACGTTGGGCAGGCTTTTCAGCTCGTACTTCAAGAACCAGTCTTGCAGGCTGCGCAGCTGCGACAAATCGTTGTGGCCCGTGCGGTCAACCAGCGCGTACTGGAATATCCAGCCCACGCCCGTGGCATCGGGCCCCAGTGCGGTTTTGGCGCTGGCTGGCAAGCGGCCTTGCACCTGGTTCAAATACTCCAGCACGCGCGACCGGGCCCAGTACAGATCGGTGCCATCGTCAAATAGCACGTAGACAAAGCTGTCGCCAAAAAACGAAAACCCCCGCACGGTTTTGGCCCCCGGCACCGACAACATGGTGGTGGCCAGCGGATAAGTCACCTGGTTCTCCACGATCTGCGGCGCCTGGCCGGGGTAGCTGGTGCGGATGATCACCTGCACGTCCGACAGATCGGGCAGCGCGTCAATCGGCGTGCTGCGCAGGTTGTAAACCCCCCACACCGCCAGCAGCACGCTGGCCAGCAGCACCAAAACGCGGTTGCGCACCGACCAGCGGATCAGCCCGGCGATCACGGCTTGGCCCCTGTGCGTGGGGCATCGGGTGGGGCGGCCGGTTTGGTGATGCTCGCGGCGGGTTTGGCGGCGGTGCCGGACGCTGCTACCGCCGCTCCCTTGACAACTGCCGCCACCTGGGTGATCACGTAGTCATCGCCTTGTTTGACAAAGCCAAAGGTCACCGCTTGGCCAGTCTTCAAGCCCTGGGCCAGTTGGGGCTTGGCCAGCTTGAAGGGCATCGTCATCGGCGGCCACTTCAGGGCGGGGATGGCCTGGTGTGCCAGCGTCAGGCTATCGGCCTCGATCTCAACCACCGTGCCTTGGGTGTGGTACTCGGCCTTGGCGGCAGCGGTCGCCGTGACGCTCGAGGTAGACATGGCGCCCGCACCCGCACCCGCACCCGCACCCGCACTCGCACCCGCACCGTACGCCTCTAGCCGGGGCATCTTGAGCCCAGTCAGCGGTTGGCCGAGCCTCGAACGTGCAGCGTTGCTCGCCGCCTAGGCCGCAAGCCTGCCGGCGCATTACCCCCTCACGGCCGACAAGAGCCTGCGAGACGGGCGACCGCCTTGCTGTCATCCACTGGAACCGCATCGATAGAGCCTGTCTACCGACCAGATCTCGGCCGTTCTCTGTGCGCTCATCGCAGCAAATATTTCACCCGTGAAATCCGTTGCCCTGACCAACAATAAGCCGTAAAGTAATCAACGTACATCCAAGGTACGTTTGATGATCATCGGCTATGCCCGGGTCAGCACCCAGGACCAAAACCCGCAGTTGCAGCTCGACGCGCTCTCCGGCGCGAGCTGCGAGCAGCTCTTTCACGAGACCGCCACCGGCACGCTGCGTGAACGGCCGGAGCTGACGGCCTGCCTGCGAACCCTGCGCAAGGGTGACGCCCTGGTCGTGTGGAAGTTGGATCGGCTTGCCCGGTCCCTGAAAGACCTCGTGGAAATCGTCCACGACCTGAACCAGCGCGGCGTCGGGTTTCGATCCCTGACCGAGTCGATCGACACCACCAGCTCGGGCGGCAGGCTGGTCTTCCACATCTTCGGCGCGCTCGCCGAGTTCGAGCACAGCCTCATTCGGGAACGCACCATCGCCGGCCTGGCGGCCGCTCGTGCTCGCGGGCGCAAGGGCGGGCGCAAGCCCGCGCTATCACCCGCCGACGTCCGAAAGGCCGCAGCGATGCTGGCCGATCCAGCGATCACGAAGGCCGAGATCGCCAAACACTTCGGCGTCAGCCGCGTCACCCTGAACGCCGCGCTCAATCGTGCCGGCGTCGTCGATCCGCAGGCAGGCACGCCGAAGGCCGGGGCATGACCATGGCTTCATTGCGCCAGACCGGCCGGTACCCGTCGAAATCGCAGCACGTCCATTTTCTCCAGGCATTGAAATGCGCCCCATGAACCAGCAAGCCCTCTCCTCCCTCATCTGGTCCGTGGCCGACCTGCTGCGCGGCGACTTCAAGCAAAGCGAGTACGGCCGCGTCATCCTGCCGTTCACGGTGCTGCGGCGCCTGGACTGCGTGCTCGCACCGACCAAGGCCGAGGTGCTCAAGGAGCACGCCGCGAAGCAGGCCGCCGGCATCGCCTTCGAGCCTTTCGTCAAACGCAAGGCGGGCCTGGATTTCTACAACGTGTCGTCGCTGGACTTGGGGCTTGTCATGGGCGACCAGGACAACATCCGCACCAACCTGGACAGCTACATCCAGGGCTTCGCGCCCGACGTGCGGTCGATCTTCGAACACTTCGACTTCGCCGCCACGGTCGAGCGGCTGCACAAGGCCAAGCTGCTGTACCTGGTGACCGAGAAGTTCGCCGGCTTCAAGCTGCACCCCACCCAGGTCAACAACATGCAGATGGGCCTGGTGTTCGAGGAGCTGATCCGCAAGTTCGCTGAAAT
>JAYWDK010000147.1:0-15326 GCA_043779845.1 Betaproteobacteria bacterium
GCACCGCCCGCATGACGCCGCCCGGCTTGAGGTGTTGCCGCGTGTGGCCGCCCTCAGTGGCCTGCCGCTGGTGGCTTGTGGTGATGTGCTGATGCACGCCCGTGCCCGCAAACCCTTGCTGGATGTGCTCACCGCCAGCCGCTTGGCGCGGCCGGTGGCCGATTGCGGTTTTGCGTTGGCGCCCAATGCCGAAGCGCACCTGCGCTCACGGCAGCGCCTGGCCCATTTGTACGCGCCGCAGTGGTTGGCGGCCACCGTGGCCATTGCCGCCAGTTGTGCGTTTTCACTGGCCGAGTTGCGCTATGAATACCCTGAAGAAATCGTGCCCGCCGGCCACACGCCCAGCAGTTGGTTGCGCACGCTGACTGAGGCCGGCGTCAAGCGCCGTTACCCGGCCGGTGAGCCGCCCGCCGTGCGCCAGGCCATCGAGCATGAGCTGGCGCTGATCGCGCAGCTCAAGTTTGACCCCTACTTTTTGACCGTGGCCGACATCGTGCAATGGGCCCGGTATGAGCGCGGCATCCTGTGCCAGGGCCGGGGCAGCGCGGCCAACTCGGCGGTTTGTTATTGCCTGGGCGTCACGGAGGTGGACCCGGCGCGCGCCAGCCTGTTGTTTGAGCGCTTCATCAGCGCCGAGCGCAATGAGCCGCCCGACATCGACGTCGATTTTGAGCACCAGCGCCGCGAGGAGGTGATCCAGTACATCTACCGCAAATACGGCCGCCACCGCGCCGCGCTCACGGGCGTGATGATCAGCTACCGGCCGCGCAGCGCACTGCGCGATGTGGGCCGGGCGCTGGGGCTGGATCTGGACCGCATTGCGGCGGTATCCAAAGGCCAGCACTGGTTTGATGGCCGGCAAATTGCGCCTGAGCGCCTGCGTGAGCAGGGCCTCGACCCCGATTCTTTGGTGTGCCGCCAGTGGGTGGCGCTCACCCAGCAACTGATCGGGTTTCCGCGCCACCTCAGCCAGCATCCGGGGGGCTTTGTGATTGCGCGCGACGACATCTCGCGCCTGGTGCCGGTTGAAAACGCCGCCATGGACAACCGCACGGTGATCCAGTGGGACAAGGATGACCTGGACGCGCTGGGCCTGATCAAGGTCGACATCCTGGCGCTGGGCATGCTCAGCGCCATCCGCCGGGGGCTTGAGATGGTGGGGCAAAAGCTGGGCTGGCCCGGCAACCCGGCGCCGGGCCGCCCCAAGCCGGGTTTGATCCCCTCGGGGGGCGACGCCGAAGGCGTCTTGGGGCGCCATTCCCCGGCGCCGGGCCGCGCCAAGCCGGGTTTGCTGCCCTCGGGGGGCGACGCCGAAGGCAGCGATGCCGGATGGGGGCGCCAGTTCACCATGCAAGACGTGCCGGCCGAGGACGCGGCCGTCTACGACATGCTGTGCCGCGCTGACAGCGTGGGCACGTTTCAGGTTGAAAGCCGCGCCCAGATGAGCATGTTGCCGCGCTTGTTGCCGCGCACTTTTTATGATTTGGTGATCGAGGTGGCCATCGTGCGCCCGGGGCCTATTCAGGGCGGCATGGTGCATCCGTATTTGCGCCGCCGCTCGGGTGAAGAGCCGGTGGACTACCCCAGCGACGAGGTGCGCCAGGCCTTGTCGCGCACGCTGGGTGTGCCGATTTTTCAAGAGCAGGTGATGCAGTTGGCCATCCTGGCGGCTGATTTCACGCCCGGTGAAGCCGACGGCCTGCGCCGCGCCATGGCGGCCTGGAAGCGCAAGGGCGGCTTGGGGCCGTTCCATGAGCGGCTGGTGGGCCGCATGGTGGCCAAGGGCTATGAGCCCGAGTTTGCCGAGCGCATCTTCAAGCAGATTGAGGGCTTTGGGGAGTACGGGTTTCCTGAAAGCCACGCTGCCAGTTTTGCGCTGCTGGTGTATGTCAGCGCCTGGCTCAAATGCCACCACCCGGATGCCTTTTTGGCCGCCTTGCTCAACAGCCAGCCGATGGGCTTTTACGCCCCGGCCCAGCTGGTGCGAGACGCGCGTGAGCACGGCGTGCAGGTGCTGCCGGTGTGCGTGCTGCGCAGCGAATGGCATACGGTGCTGGCGCCAGAGGCCGGGCAGGGCGCTTCGGGCGGCTTGGTTGGCGGCTTGGTGGGCGGTTTGGTCGGCGGTTTGTCAGACGCGCCGCCAGGTTTGCGCCCGGTTCGCCTGGGCTTCAGCCGTTTGATCGGGTTCAGCCAGGCCGACGCCGAGCGCCTGGTGGCCGCCCGGGACACGGGCCCGGCTTTTGCCGACATTGAGGATCTGGCCCGGCGCGCCGGCCTTGACGCCCACGCCCTGCAATTGCTGGCGCAAGGCGACGCGCTGGCGCCGCTGGTGGGCCACCGCCACCAAGCCGGCTGGGCCGTGCTGGGCGTGGACACCCGCGCCACGCCGCTGCTGCAAGCCACGCGCACCCGCGAGGCACCGTTGCGGCTGGTGGCGCCGGCCGACGGCCAGGCTTTGCTGGCCGATTACCGCAGCACCGGCTTGTCGCTCAACAACCATCCACTGGCTTTGTTGCGTGAGCAGTTGGCCGCCTTCAAGGTGCAGCCGGCGGCGGTGCTGGCGTTTTGCCGCAACGGCCAGCCGGCGCGGGCGTCGGGTTTGGTCACCCACCGCCAGCGCCCCGAAACCGCCAAGGGCGTGGTGTTTGTGACACTTGAAGACGACACCGGCACTGTGAACGTGATCGTGTGGCCGGCGGTGGCCCGGGCCCAGCGCCAGGCACTGCTGGCCGCCACGCTGCTGACGGTGTACGGCGTGTGGCAACGTGAGGGCAACGTGCGCCACCTGATCGCCCATCGGCTGGTGGATCACTCGGCGCTGCTGCAGGGGCTGGTCAGCAAGAGCCGCAATTTCCATTGATGCTGCGGTGTGGCCCGGGTCGCCGGGCTGGGCGCCCTGGGCCCGGCTCGCCGACAATATCTGCATGAACTCGCTGATGCCCCACACCCTGCAATGGCTGCCCGCCGCTGGCCGGCCCGAGCAACTGATGATCCTGCTGCATGGCTGGGGCGCTCGCGCCGAAGACATGGCGGCTTTGGCTGACAAGCTGCGGCAAGAGTTTCCGCAAGCCGCGCTGCTGGCGCCACAGGGGTTCGACGAGGGCGATGCCGGGCTGGCGGGCCGGCAGTGGTTCTCGCTGGCGGGCATCTCGGATGCCAACCGCCCCGAGCGCGTGGCCGCCATGCTGCCCCGGCTGGCCGACTGGATGCGCGCGGCGCAAGTGGCCACCGGCGTGGGGCCGGCGGCCACCGCGCTGGTGGGCTTTTCGCAAGGCGCCATCATCTCGCTGGAATTGGCGCAAAAACACGATGGCCTGGCCGGCCGCGTGCTGTCGTTCTCGGGCCGCTACGCCACGCTGCCTGAGCGCGCACCCGAGCACACCACGCTGCACTTTTTTCATGGTGCGGCCGACGCGGTGATCCCCGCCACGCAGGCGCGCCAGGCCATCGAGCGGCTGGGCGCCTTGCAGGGCGACGCCACCATCGACATCGCCCAGGGCATTGGCCATGAGCTGCCACCGGTGCTGGTGCAAAGCGCCATCACGCGATTGCGCAGCCACATCCCCAAGCGCACCTGGGCGGCGGCCATGGGCGCGGCGCGTGGCGTGGTCGAGCATGACGCCACCGGCGACATCGGCGACATTGGCGACATTGGCGACATTGGCGACATTGCCGACGACGAAAAAACCTGATGCCACCTCGCAGCGATCTCACAAACACCCCGCAAACACCCCGCGCCCCGCCGTGGGCCGCCCGCTTCGTACACTGCCGCGCATGCTTTTTATCCTGTCACCGGCCAAGACGCTGGACTACACCTCGCCGCTCAATCCGGCAGTTAGCAAGCGCGCCACCGAGCCGGTTTTTATGGCCCAGGCGGCCGAGCTGATCGAGCAACTCAAGCAGCTCACGCCGCCCCAGGTGGCGCAGTTGATGAGCTTGTCTGACGAGCTGGCCGGCCTCAACGTGGGCCGTTATGCCGCGTGGTCGCCGCAGTCGACACCCGACAACAGCCGCCCCGCCGCGCTGGCCTTCAATGGCGATGTTTATGGTGGGCTGGCCGCCCGCAGCCTCACGACCCGCGACCTGGCCTGGGCACAAGATCATCTGGTGATCCTGTCGGGCCTGTACGGCGTATTGCGCCCGCTGGACCGCCTGCAACCCTACCGGCTGGAGATGGGCACACGCTTGGCAAACCCGGATGGCCGCGACCTGTACGCCTACTGGGGCGATACCTTGGCGGCTTATCTCAATCAGCGCCAGGAGGGTGGCGCTGCGCCGGTCATCGTCAATCTGGCATCGATCGAATACTTCAAGGCTGCCCGCCGCAAGGCCCTGCAAGCCCGAGTGATCGACTGCGTTTTTGAAGACTGGAAAACCGACGCCGCAGGCGTGGGCCAATTCAAGGTGATCAGCTTTTTTGCCAAACGGGCCCGGGGTTTGATGGCCCGCTGGGCCGTGCAAAACAAGGTGAGCACCGTGAAAAAACTGACCGCGTTTGACGCCGAGGGTTACAACTTTGACGCGGGGGCCTCCGCGCCCGATCTGTTGGTGTTTCGACGCCGCCTCACCGCTTGATCCGGCGCTGCCGCCCGCAAAAATACCGCCATGAACCCTCAAGTGATCACCCCTGAATTGCGCCAGTGGATTGTTGAGCAGGCCCAGGCCGGCTGCCGCCCCGAAGACGTGCTGGCCTCGATGCGCGCCAGTGGCTGGGCCGAGGACGTGGCCATTTCGGCGCTTGAGCGCACCTTGCAGGATTTTTTGGGCGCGCAGGCCCCGGCGCTGCCGCAGTTGCCCGCGCGCACCCCCGTGCCCGAGCCCAGCCTCAGCGGCTCGCCCAGCAGCGTGCGGGCCCACGACCGCGACGTGGGCGTGGTGATGGCCATGCAGCATCCGCGCGTGGTGGTGTTTTCGGGGCTGCTATCAGACGCTGAATGTGATGCCCTGGTGGCCGACGCCGCGCCCCGCATTGCCCGGTCTGAAACCGTGGTCTACAAGACCGGTGGCAACGAGATCAACCCGTCGCGCACCAGCGGCGGCATGTTTTTTGGGCGGGGCGAAAACCCGCTTTGTGAGCGCGTTGAAGCCCGCATCGCCGCGCTGCTGAACTGGCCGGTGGTCAACGGTGAGGGCTTGCAGGTGCTGCACTACCAGGTGGGCGCCGAATACAAGCCGCACCACGACTACTTTGACCCCAGCCAGCCCGGCATGGCCAGCGTGTTGCAGCGCGGGGGGCAGCGTGTGGGCACGCTGGTGATCTACCTCAACACGCCGCAGCAGGGGGGCGGCACCACGTTTCCCGATGTGGCATTGCAGGTGGCCCCGATCAAGGGCAACGCGGTGTTCTTCAGCTATGACCGGCCGCATGCCAGCACCCGAACCCTGCACGGTGGTGCGCCGGTGATCAGCGGTGAAAAATGGGTGGCCACCAAGTGGCTGCGCGAGGGTGAGTTTCTTTGAATTCGGCTGGATTGCAATGTTCGAAAAAAAGTTGTGAACAAGTGTCAACCGACCGTAAACCCGCAGCGTTGTGCTGGGGGTGAGCGATTCGCTCCCAGCCCTTGCAAACAAGTTTTTAGGACGACATACCATGACCAAACTCATCGCTGCCCTGATCGCCGCCACCTTCAGCCTGGGCGCAATGGCCCAAGCCGCTACCCCGGCTCCCGCTGTTGCCGCTGCTACCGCCGAGAAAATGGCTGAGCCTGCCAAGAAGGCCATGAAACACACCAAGCACACCAAGCACGCGAAGAAGGCCAAGAAGGCCAAGGCTGCCGCCTAAGGTTCAAGGGCGTCGCAGCCCACGGCCCGACCAACGGTCGGGTGTTTGACGGCGCTTCCAGCCATGGCTGGGGCTCTCAAAAAAAACCCGGTCATGCGCCGGGTTTTTTTATGGCCGACGCCAAATCAGGTGGCCGCAAGCCGTGCTGCGCCCGAGAGCGCGGCCACCAGCGACGCAGCGGCCCAGGTCACGCCAAGGCTGGCGGCCATCCATCCTCCAAATTGAGGCCTGCCACTGAAGCCGGCCTCCACGGCGCGGGTCAAGCTGTTGGCGCCGATGGCCAGCGGCGCGCAACTGGCCGCCAGAGGCAAGGGCTGCCGGCCCTGGCTGGCCTGTGCTACAGCGAGACCCGCTCACCGTGCTGCGGCACGCGCACGGCCCAACCCAGGGTGTCCTTGATGCGCAGGCGCAGCGTATCGGCGGCGCCGGGCTCACCATGCACCACGAAGGTTTGCCCTGGCGCGCCGGGCATCTGCCGCAGCCAGTCCATCAGTTGATCCGCGTCGGCATGGCCCGACAAACCCTCCAGCGCCGTGACGCCCGCCCGAACCGGCACGTATTCACCGTGGATCTTGATCTCGCGCTCGCCCGCCACCAACTTGGCGCCCCGACTGCCGCCGACCTGAAAACCCGCAAACACGATGTGGTTGCGCGGGTCGGGTGCACGTGCCTTGAGGTGGTGAAGCACGCGTCCGCCGGTGGCCATACCGCTGGCCGAAATGATCACGCAGGGGTAGCGCGCCGCCGCCAGACGCTGCGATTGCGCGGCGGTGTCCACCAAACGCACGCCATCGCACAGGGTGTTGATCTCGCGTTGCGGCACGCGCAGCAGGCGTCGATGCTGGGTGTAGAGCGCCGTGGCCTCAATGGCCATCGGGCTGTCCAGGAAGATCGGCACAGTGGCGGGGATTTCTCCTGCGCTCTTGAGCCGTTGCAACACCAGCAACAGCGTCTGCGCACGCCCAACCGCAAAAGACGGCAGCACCACCGTGCCACCATGATGGATGGTTTCGCGCACGATGCGTCCCAGTTCGGCCGAGGCAATTTCGGCAGCCTGGGGCGGGTGGTTGCGGTTGCCGTAGGTTGACTCCACCAGCAGCACGTCGCCATGCGGTGGCGGCTGCGGCGGCGGCATCATCAAGTCAAAGCGGTTGCCAACGTCGCCTGAAAAAACCAGGGTTTTATCTTGGTAGCCAAGCGATACGGCGCAAGCGCCCAGCAAGTGACCCACGGGCGTGAGCATCACCTTGACGGGCCCCAGACTGAGCGTGCGCCCGGGCATCAGCGGCTCGATCTTGGCGATGGCGCGCTTGGCGTCGGCGCGGTTGTAGAGCGGGAGCGCTTTTTCATGGCGGGTGTAGCCGTAGCGGTTGGCGCGGCGTGCGTCTTCTTCTTGCAGGTGGGCACTGTCGAGCAGCAGCACCTCGGCCAAGTCACGGGTGGCCGGCGACGCGTAAATCGGGCCTTTGAAACCGCCCGTCACCAAGCGGGGCAGCCAGCCGCTGTGATCAAGATGGGCATGGCTCAACACCACGGCGTCGATCTCAGCCGGCGGCACCTGAAGCGGCGCCCAGTTGCGCTCGCGCAGCACCTTGTAGCCCTGGAACATGCCGCAATCGAGCAAGATCCTCTGGTCACCGAGGGTGACCAAGTGGCGTGAGCCGGTGACCGTGTCGGCCGCCCCCAAAAAATCAATTTGCATGGCCTGCTCCTGTTTGACCCCTACCACCATTTGGCGGCAGGGCCGGGCTCAGTGGGTGCTGAGTTGTCAGTGGAGAGCGCCCTAGGAGCCTGTCGGGCTTGGGATCGCGGGACCGACCCCAAGCCCGACAGGCTCCCAGGCCGACAATACACGTCGTCCGCCTGCGGGCTTGCAAGCCCGCAGGCCTTCGCCAGCCACAAGGCCCCTTCCGGGCCCGTGTGCGCGGGCTCAGCCCCGCCGAGGGGGATGAGTCAAGTAGCCAAGCAACCTTGACTCATGCGCTGTGCTTCTGGTATTCAAAAAACATTTGCCCGCCAAATGCCAGGGTGCCCATCAGCACCGTGCCGCCCATCAGCAGCGCCAGCACCACGCCCAGCACGGGGCCCCAGCCGGTGGGCCGCACGGGCGCGCCGGGGTTGAAGCGAGCAGCCCATTTTTCATCGGGCATGAGACCGTAAACCAGGGCGGCCAACATGCCGACAGTCAGCATCAAGCCCAGCAGCGGGATCAGCAGCCAGGCGGCGTGGTCGTCTTGGCCCAGGTTCTGCATGCGCACCGCGCCCACCAATCCCACCAACGTGGGCACGGGGTGCAGCCAGGCCAGCAGGTCTCGCCGGCCGTACAAATAAAAACGGTGGGCGCCCAGGCTGCCGAACGCCAAGGCCAGCCAGGTGGACAGGGTTTTGGATTTTTCGTGCATGAGGCGCTCAGTCTGGTGCCGGCGTGGACGCGCCGCTGCCCAGCGCGCGTTGCATCAGCACAACGTCCAGCCAGCGCCCAAACTTCCAACCAGACGCTTTCAAGACCCCCGCGTGCTCAAAGCCCAGTGCTGCATGCACGCCCACCGACCCCGCGTTGGCCGCATCGCCGATTACCGCCAACATCTGGCGTGCGCCCAACGCTTCGCAGCGGCCCAGCAACTCGGTCAACAGCAGGCGGCCGACCCCTTGGCCTTGGGCATCAGCGCGCAGGTAAATTGAGTCTTCCAGGCAAAAACGGTAGGCACGGCGGGGCCTGAAGTGGTTGGCGTAGGCGTAGCCAAGCACCTGCCCCTCACGCTCGGCCACCAGCCACGGCAGGCCCCGGCTCAGCACGTCGTCGCGGCGGTGCGCCATGTCAACCTCATTCGGGGCGTCGAGTTCAAACGTGCCGGTGCCGTATTGCACGGCATGGGCGTAGGTGGCGGTGATGGCGGCCAGATCGGCGGGGCTGCTGGGGCGGATGAGCAAAGCGGCTTGTTTCATGATTCCTATTCAATAGCGCGGGCAGGATGCACGGCACAGTTTATAATGCTTGGTTTTCAGCGACGGCCGGTGCGGCGGTTTGCAGCAGCTTGAGGCGGTTCGAGGCGGTTTCAGCGTCGGTGGTAATGGTGGTGGTAGCCAAGCCGGCAACGCAAAACAACCCAAAACGATGCAAGTAAAGCATGCCAAATGCGGGCACATGGGCATGTGGCGGGCGTATCTTCGGCGCTGAATGGCAGGTCTCGCGACCTGGATTGACCTGTGCTGGGGTGACAGGCACGGTGAATTGCAAACCCAGATGTGGCCGGCACCAAGGCTGCTTTGCGTGGGCAACCCGCCTGCTCTGCCCGCAGTGAACATGATGGATTGGCCTTGAATGTCCCAAGGCTTGCCTGTCGCCAACGAATTTTCCGGAAGATCACTATGGTCGTTATTCGACTCGCTCGTGGCGGCGCCAAGAAGCGCCCGTTTTACAACATCGTTGTGGCTGACTCGCGCGAACGTCGCGACGGTCGCTACCTCGAGCGCGTCGGGTTTTACAACCCGATGGCCGCCGGTGGCGAACAGCCGTTGCGGGTGGCTCTGGAGCGCGTCACGTACTGGGAAGGTGTCGGCGCTCAAATGTCGCCCACCGTCAAGCGCTTGGTCGGCAACGCCGCCAAGGCCCAGGTCGCGCCGGTTGCCCCGGCTGTTGCCTGAGCCACGCGTTTTGCTCGGGCCTAGCCTGCTGGCATGACACAGGCTGCGCCGAGATTGGCTGACGATTCCGCCCTCCCTGACGACGCCGTCGAGGTGGGTCGTGTGCTCGGCGCCTGGGGCATCAAGGGCTGGATTCGCGTCCAGCCTTTTTCACGTGACCCCGAAGCCCTGCTTTCTTCAAAGCGCTGGTTCGTCAAGCCGCCTGAAAATCCAAACGCGGGCTTAGGCCCTCGCTCGGTGGGCGTCACTTGGCCATCAACGCTGAATCTGACGCTCAGCAAAGTGCATGGTGATTCGGTGGTGGCCGCAACCCAGGAGTTGGGCAACCGCAACCTCGCCGAAGCCATGCAAGGCGCGCGCATTTTTGTGTCGCGCACGGCCTTCCCCAAGGTCGGTGATGGTGAGTTTTACTGGGTTGACCTGATCGGCTTGGCGGTGGTCAACCGCGATGGCCAAGCCCTTGGCACCGTGATCGATCTGATCGACACCGGTGCGCACAGCGTGCTGCGCATGCGCCGCCCCGACGCACCCGATGACGCCACGCTGGACCAGGCCGAGCGCCTGATCCCGTTCGTGGCCAATTTCATTGACAAAGTCAGCTTGGCGGATCGGTTGATCACGGTGGATTGGGGCCTGGATTACTGACGTGCCGGGTGCTGCCCGCCCCGCGTTGGCGTGCTTGGCGCGGGTGCCGAGTTGCTCATTCACCGTCTGTTATTCATCCAATCTTTGTTGGCGCCGCGCCCTGGCCGGGCCCGATGACAGGCCGCGCTGAACCCGCCGCACCATGCGCTTTGATGTCATCACCTTGTTCCCCGAACTCTTTGCGCCGCATCTGACGCAGGGCGTCACGCGCCGCGCGTTTGAATCGGGGCAGGTCGACGTGAAACTTTGGCCGCTGCGCGACTTTGCCGAAGGCACTTACCGCCGGGTGGATGACCGGCCTTTTGGTGGCGGCCCGGGCATGGTGATGTTGGCCGAGCCGCTGGAACGCGCGCTGGCAGCGGTGCGCGCCGAAAGGGTCACGCTGCCAGACCTTGGCGACGCCGAGCTGGACGTGGTGCAGTTCACGCCCACGGGCGTGCCGCTCAACCAGGCGCTGGTGAAAAAAATGGCCGCGGGTCCGGGTGCGGTGCTGCTGTGTGGGCGCTACGAGGGCATTGACCAGCGTTTTGTTGATCGCCACGTCACGCTGGAAATCAGCCTGGGCGACTTTGTGCTGTCAGGTGGTGAGCTGCCGGCCCTGGCCTTGCTGGACGCCGTGGCGCGCTTGCAGCCTGGCGTGCTCACAGCCCAGTCGCACGAGCAGGACAGTTTTTCAGCCGGTTTGCTGGACTGCCCGCATTACAGCCGGCCCGAGGTGCTGCTCACCCCGGAGGGCGCGCTGCCAGTGCCTGCGGTGCTGTTGAGTGGCCATCACCAGCACATTGAGCGCTGGCGGCGTGAGCAATCACTGCTGCTCACGGCTCAGCGCCGGCCTGATCTGATCGTGGCCGCCAGGGCCGCAGGCCAGTTGTCGGCGCAAGATGAAAAGACGCTGCACACGATTGGGCTATAATCAATGGCTTTGCGATCCTCTACCGGGCCACTTCTTGAGCGCCGGCAAGATCGCTCCAGGAGAACTCAGTGGACCTGATCCGCACCCTTGAGCAAGAAGAAATTGCTCGTCTGAACAAAACGATCCCGACCTTCGCTCCCGGCGACACCGTGATCGTCAGCGTGAACGTTGTTGAAGGCACGCGTAAGCGGCTTCAAGCCTATGAAGGCGTCGTGATTGCCAAGCGCAATCGCAGCCTGAACAGCAGCTTCATCGTGCGCAAGATCTCGAACGGTGAAGGCGTTGAGCGCACGTTCCAGCTCTACAGCCCGCTGATCGCGTCGATCGAAGTCAAGCGCCGTGGTGACGTGCGCCGCGCCAAGCTGTACTACCTGCGTCAGCGCTCAGGCAAATCGGCGCGGATCAAAGAAAAACTCGGCTGACCAAAGGGCAGCGGCGCACGAAGTGCGCGGTCGCGCGCAGCGCGAACCGAGTTTTCGCGGCGCCAGCCGCAAAAGCTGGGCTGACCAAAGGGCAGCGGCGCACGAAGTGCGCGGTCGCGCGCAGCGCGAACCGAGTTTTCGCGGCGCCGGCCGCAAAAGCTGGGCTAATGGACTGCACACCCTAAAGAACCGGGTGCTGCACGCCTGCCACCACAAGCCGCCTCAGGGCGGCTTGTTTGTTTCCGCCTCAACATTGAAACCCATGACCACCCCCACCCGCATCACCAACCCCCAAGCGGCGCCCGTGGTGGGCGTGGACGATCATTTGCCGCCCGTCCAGGCCGAGCGTTTGCTGCCCGACGCCTTGCGTGATCGCTTTGCGTCACCGCCCCTCTGGACGCCCGAGCTGCCCGGCGACGGCGCCAGCTTCAATGAGCGCACGCCCGCAGCGGCCTCGGTGCTGGTGCCGCTGGTCATGCGTGACGACGGACTGTACGTGTTGCTCACGCGGCGCACGTCACACCTGCGCGACCACGCCGGGCAAATCAGCTTTCCGGGCGGCCGGGTTGAAGACCATGACGTGGACGCCGTGGGCACCGCGCTGCGCGAGACCGAAGAAGAAGTGGGCCTGGATCGCCGCTTCATCGACGTGATTGGCACCTTGCCGCCCTACACCACGGTCACCGGTTTTGTGGTCACGCCCGTGGTGGCGCTGGTGAGCCCCGACTTCACGCTCACGCTCGATGACTTTGAGGTTGAAGAGGCCTTTGAAGTACCGCTGCATTTTTTGATGACGCCGGGCAACCACCAGCGCCACCGGTTTGAGTTCAACGGCGAGGAACGGCATTTTTTGGCCATGCCGTGGCAGCCTGCGGGCAGCCGCGAGGCGCCCTATTTCATCTGGGGCGCCACCGCCGCGATGCTGCGCAATCTCTACGGTTTTTTGGCGCACGGCTGATGCACCGGCCACCCAGCAGCCATCGGTATGATGCGCAGCGATGAGTTTCTTTGCCGTCCTGTTTGCCCTGATCATTGAGCAGTTCAAGCCGCTGCCTCGTGACAATTGGGTGCACCACGCCCTGGTCGCCTGGGTCGACTGGACGGGCCGAAACTTTGACGCCGGCCGCGAGCGCCATGCCTGGGTTGTTTGGTGCGTGTCGGTGCTGGTGCCCGGGCTGCTGCTGACGGTGCTTTTTCTGGGGGTGCACCACTACAGCGCGCTGCTGGCGCTGCTGTTCAACGTGGCTGTGCTCTACCTCACGCTGGGCTTCCGCCAGTTCAGCCACTACTACACCGACATCCGCGACGCGATCGAGCGCGCCGACGAGACCGAGGCGCGCCGCCTGCTGGCCGAGTGGCGCCATCTGGATGCCAGCGAGTTGCCCCGCACCGAGTTGCTGCGCCACGTGATCGAGCATTCATTGCTGGCCGCGCATCGTCATGTGTTCGGCGTGTTTTTCTGGTTTGTGCTGCTGTCGTCGCTCGGCCTGGGGCCACTGGGCGCCTTGGTCTACCGCATGGCTGAATTTGCCAGTCGCTACTGGAGTTTTCCAAGCAAGGCGCTGGGCGTGCCGGCCAATGAGCGGCTGATGGTGGTGTCGCAGCGCATGTTCTCCTGGATCGATCACGTGCCCTCGCGGCTGACCGCCTTCGGGTTTGCCGTGGTGGGCAATTTTGAAGAAGCCATCAACGCCTGGCGGCGTGATGCGTCGCTGTGGAAGCACAGCAACGAGGGCGTGATCCTGGCCTCGGCTGCTGGCGCCGTGGGCGTGCAGCTGGGCGGCGCGGCTGCGCCCGGTGTCACGCCGGATAGATCACGCACCTTTGAGGCCGGCGCCACCGATGACGCGTCGGCTGAAGGCTCCACTGCGGGTGATCCGCCCCAAACCGGCCACCTGCGCAGCGTGGTGGGCCTGGTGTGGCGCTCAGTGGTGTTGTGGATGCTGCTGGTGGCGCTGCTGACGCTGGCCAACCTGGTGGGGTGAGTGGCCTGCGGGAGAGGGCGTTCAGACCGCGCGCCAACTCACCACTTGGTGGTCGACAGCTCGGCGTGCAGCTCGGTGTAAATGCGGTAGCGCGATGGGCTGATCTCGCCGCGCGCCAGCGCCTCACGCACGCCACAGCCCGGCTCATGCAGGTGGCTGCAGTTGTAAAAGCGGCAGCTTTGCGCATGCAGGCGTATGTCGGCCATGCGCTGGGCCAGGTCGGTGGGCTTCAACTGGCGCAGGCCAAACTCCTGAAACCCGGGCGAGTCGATCAAGGCCGTGCGGCGCGCGTCGTCCAGCCAGTACCAGGTGGTGCTGGTGGTGGTGTGGCGGCCGGCGTTCAGCGCTTTTGAGATCTCGCCCACCTCGGCCGCGGCGGCCGGGATCATCAGGTTGATCAGCGTGCTCTTGCCCATGCCACTGGGCCCTAACACCAAGGTGGCGCGGCCAGCCAGCAAGGGCATCAGCTGCGCGATGGCGTCAGTGCCACGTGCCTTGAGCGACATCTCATGCACCGGCACGCCCATGGCCGCGTAGGGCGCCAGCCGGGCCCGGGCGGCGTCAAGTGTCGGCAGGTCGGTCTTGTTCAGCACGATCAGCGTGGGGATGCCGGCATGCTCGGCGGCGATCAGCGCGCGGGTGAGCTGGGTCTCGGCGTACATCGGCTCCACGGCCACCAGCACCAGCAGTAGGTCGATGTTGGCGGCGAAGGATTTTGTCTTCCACTCATCCTGGCGGAACAGCAGGTTGCGGCGCTCGGCCACACGGTCGATCACGCCCTCGTCGCCGGCGGGCACCCAGTGCACGCGGTCGCCCACCACGCAATCGCTTTTTTTACCCCGGCCATGGCACAACAAACGTGTGCCGTCGTCGGCCTCCACCATGCTGTGCCGGCCGTGCGCGGCCACCACGCGGCCGTTGCCGGCCAGGTCGGTGGCGTGGCTGTCGGGCTGGGCCAGGGCTTGAACCTTTGAATCGCTCATGCCGCAGGCGCCGGTGATGCTGACGAGGCCGCTGAAGCAGCACTTGCGCGCAGCGCCAGCAGCCGCTCGCTGGCCGGGGGGTGTGAGTAATAAAAGCGCACGTACACCGGGTCGGGCGTCAGCGTGGCGGCGTTGTCTTCATGCAGCTTGAGCAGCGCGCTGGCCAGGTCACAGCCACTGGACTGGGCGCAGGCGTAGGCGTCGGCCTGGAACTCATGCTTGCGCGACAACTGGGCCATCAGCGGCGAGGCAAAAAAGCCGAACACCGGCACCACCGCCATGAACAGCAGCAGGGCCAGCGCGTTGTTGGGCGCCGCAATGTTGGGCCGCACGCCCAGCCCCATGTAGAAGCCAGACTGGCCCGCCAGCCAGCCCAGCAGCGCCAGCGCGGCTGCGCTGATGGCGAACATCATGAACAAACGCTGCGTGACGTGCTTGTGCTTGAAGTGGCCCAACTCGTGGGCCAGCACGGCCTCCACCTCGGGGCCAGTCAACTTGGCCAGCAAGGTGTCAAAAAACACCACACGCTTGGCCGCGCCCAGGCCGGTGAAGTAGGCGTTGCCATGGGCCGAGCGGCGGCTGCCGTCCATCACGAACAAGCCCTTGGCGGCAAAGCCACAGCGCTGCATCAAGGCCTGCACGCGGGCCTTCAGCGCCGCGTCGGCGAGCGGCTGGAATTGATTGAAAAGGGGCGCGATGACCGTCGGGTAGAGCAGCATCAGCGTCAGATTGAAAGCCATCCAGCCAGCCCAGGCCCACAGCCACCACCCCGTGCCGGCGGCGCCCATGATCCACAACACGCCTGCGGCCAGCGGCAGGCCGATCAGCACGCCGACCGCGCTGCCCTTGAGCAGATCGGTCAGGTAGAGCTTCCAGCTGGTGCGGTTGAAGCCGAACTGCTGCTCAATGCGGAAGGTGGCGTACAGATCGAACGGCAGATCGAGCAGCCCG
>JAYWDK010000148.1:0-5781 GCA_043779845.1 Betaproteobacteria bacterium
GCACATGACTTCCCGGGCAGCCAGACCTACGTTTTTCACTGCCACAACCTGGAGCACGAAGACGGCGGAATGATGATCAATTTTCGTGTTTCGGCCTGATGACGGATCGACACGAAGAGTGCCGTCAGCGTGACCCTTGGAGGCTTCAAATGAATCACGATCATGCGAATTTGAGTCAACCGGCTCACCACCCAGACCGGGACAGCCCACTGCCGTTCTGGCGCTTGAGATATGCCATCGGTCTCCTCGTATTCGGCGCTGTGGCCGCGTACTTTCTGCTGAGCGAACACCGCGCCCATTTCTTTGGCGCTTTGCCGTTCCTGCTGCTGCTGGCCTGCCCACTGATGCACATGTTCATGCACGGTGGTCATGGTGGTCATGGGGGCAGTCACAGTGACCAGGCGGGGGACACACCGGCTGCCAGTTCGCCCGAGCCCAGGCTCGCGCCCAAAGCGGGAGCACAGTCATGAGCCACGAAGCCTCGGGCTACGGCCTGTGGACGTTGGTTGTCCTCAACTCGGCCTTGTTCCTGATGTTCGCGTTCAGCTTCTTCAAGCCGCAGACCGCGCGTGACTGGCGCACCTTCGGCGCCTTTGCTGCTTTCATCGTCGCTCTCTTCGTCGAGATGTACGGCTTTCCGCTGAGCATCTACCTGCTGTCGGGCTGGCTGCAAACGAAGTACCCCGATCTCGACCTGCTGTCCCACAACGCCGGACACCTGTGGTCGACACTGCTCGGCGAAAAGGGCGATCCGCATTTCGGGGCGCTGCACATCGCGAGCTACGTGTTCCTGGGCTTCGGCTTCTACTTGCTGTCCAGCGCCTGGAATGTGCTGTACCACGCGCAGCGCCGCAAAGAGTTGGCCAAGTCCGGCCCCTATGCGCGCATTCGCCATTCGCAGTACGTGGCCTTCGTCCTCATCCTGCTGGGCTTTCTGCTGCAGTGGCCGACGCTGCTGACGCTGGTGATGTTTCCGATTCTGCTGGTCATGTATGCGCGCCTGGCGATCACCGAAGAAGCGGAGATGCGCAAGCAATTCGGTGCCGAGTTTGAAGCGTATGTGCAGCGCACGCCTCGCTTCTTTCCAAAGCTCGGTGGGTCATTTCCGGCAGAGCGCCGTGCGTAACGGTTCAGCGGGCGCCGCCAACGGCATTTGCCGCGCATCGAGGGCCATGACATGCCTGTGACCGAGCCTTCGTTCCAGCACGCCTGGCTGTTCTGGGCCACGGCCTTCTTGCTGCCGTGGGCGACGCTGTTCGCAGCGAAGCCGGCGTTGCGCCGCCGCATGTTGTGGGCCAGCGTCCTGACAGCGCCGTTCGGCTTGACCGAACCGCTGTTCGTGCCCGCCTACTGGAACCCGCCCAGTCTGTTCGATCTGGCGCACCGCACCGGCTTTGACATCGAGAGCCTCATTTTCTGCTTCGCCCTTGGCGGGCTGGGCGCAGCCGGCTATGGGGCGCTGGCACCGGCGCCGCTTCGGCGCATGGATCACCACGCCCGTGCGTCACCGCGGCACCGCTGGCACTTGCTCGCATTGGCGAGCCCGGTCTTCGTGTTCGCGGCGCTTTTCATGATCGACTGGAACCCCATCTACCCTGGAATCCTCGCCCTTGCAGCCGGTGCGGTGGCAGCCTTGCTGTGCCGCACCGACCTCTGGCGCAACACGCTGTACGGGGGCGGCGTGTTCCTGGCTTTGTATGCCATCTTCCTGCTGGGGCTGAAGTGGCTGTGGCCCGGCTACATCGAGGCGGTGTGGAACTTCGCAGCCTTGAGCGATTGGCACCCGGCCGGCTTGCCGCTCGAAGAATTGTTGTTCGGTCTTGCGTTTGGCATGTATTGGAGCAGCGTCTTTGAGCATCTCTCCTGGCGGCAACGCGATGTCGCTGTCGTGCGCGCGGTCTTGGGCAACCGCTGGCTGGCGCGATGAAGACTTTGCAAATGCCCAAGGTGGCTTGACATGACGACCTGCTTGTCTACCCCATTTCGTGCCGATCGAAGACCTGATCCATCAACCCCAAGGAGGACCCACCATGCAAACACTCAGTTTCGACGTCGGAGGCATGACCTGCGGTGGCTGCACCGGCAGCGTGCAGCGCGTGCTCAGCAAGCTCGACGGCGTCAGCCACGCTGAAGTCAGCCTGCACCCCGGCGTGGCCACCGTGGTGGTGGACCCCGCCCGGGTGACGCCGACGCAGGTCGAACTCGTGATCGCCGGGCTCGGCTATCCGGCCAAGGCCCGCTCATGAGCAAGAAGAACCACAAGGACCGCCACGGCGGCGACGGCGGCGACCATGCCGCAAGTGCTGGTATCGAGCCTGCCGTGTCGAACGAGGCTGGCGCGACGGCGGCGCAGGCGCAGGCCTCCATCACGCGCGAGGAGTACCACGCCCAGCTGCACCTGATGCAGGTTGAACTGGTCAAGCTGCAACGGCACTTCATCGGATGCAAAGACAGGATCCTCGTTGTGCTGGAAGGCCGCGACGCGGCTGGCAAGGACGGCAACATCAAACGCATCGTCGAATACCTCAGCCCGCGCGACACCCGCGTCGTCGCACTCGGTAAACCGTCTGACCGCGAGCGTGGCAGCTGGTATTTCCAGCGCTATGTCGCCCAGCTCCCGGTGCCCGAGGAACTCGTTCTGTTCAACCGCAGTTGGTACAACCGCGCAGGCGTCGAGCATGTGATGGGCTTCTGCACGAAGGACGAGCATGAAGAGTTCATGCAGTCGGTGCCCCAGTTCGAAGAGATGCTCGTCAACTCGGGCATCAAGCTGCTGAAGTACTACCTGGATGTCAGCAAAGGCGAGCAGACGCGGCGCTTGGCCGAGCGCAAGCGCGATCCACTCAAGCAATGGAAGAGCAGCCCGATCGATGCGGTGGCGGTCAAGCACTGGAAAGCCTACACCGAGGCCCGCGATACCATGCTGCTGCGCACCCACACGGTTGCCGCACCGTGGCACATCGTGAGTGCCGACGACAAGCGTCTGGCGCGCCTGAACCTGATGCGCGACATGCTGTCGCGTCTGCCCTACCCGGACAAGAAGAACAAGTTCGTCCAACCCGACGCGAACATCGCCTTCGAGTTCACGCCGGAATGCATCACTGCCAATAGGTTGGCGCGATGAAGACGGCCGGTCACGAAGCCGCCGCGCAAGCCAGCGCCTTCCCAGTCGGTGAGCTTGGTTCCGCGCTGGATGCAGAGGATGGGGATCGGCAGCTTGCGCCGCCTGCGGACGCCCATCACGCAGCGCGTTTGTTGAATCAGTTGTTTAGCAGGTTCGACGGGAGTCTGGCGCTGCGCCTTTGGAACGGCACCGTCTTGAAGCTCGGCAACGCGGTAGGGCACGCACCCCATCCGCCCTTCACGCTCGTGTGCAACCACCCTGGCTTCGTTCGCTCGATGGTCCTGGGCCGCGATCCGCTGCGCCTGGTCGAGGCGTATTTCCGGGGCGACATTGATGTCGAAGGTGACTTCTTCGCGGCGCTTGCGCTGAAAGACCATTTGCGATCCATTCAGCTGTCGCTGCGCGAGCGGCTGTACGCGCTGGTCACGGCCCTTCGATTTCGGACACCTGGCGACGGCCGGGCCGGTCTTCGGGGTGCACGGCCCAGCCTGCACGGTGGTGCCGTCAAGGCCCACTCGAAGACCGAGAATCGGGCCGCGATCTCGTTCCACTACGACGTTTCCAACGAGTTCTACCGGCTGTGGCTCGATGAAGAGCGCGTTTACTCTTGTGCCTATTTCACGAGCCCCGACGAGTCGCTGGACCAGGCGCAGCGCAACAAGCTCGAGCACATCTGCCGCAAGCTGCGGCTGCAACCCGGCGAGCGTTTGCTCGACATCGGCTGCGGCTGGGGCGCCTTGGTGTGCTGGGCTGCCCGGCACCACGGCGTGCGGGCCCACGGCATCACGCTGAGCCAGCAGCAGTTCGAGTTCGCGCAGCAGCGCATTCGCACCGAAGACTTGCAGGATCTGGTGACCGTGGAGTTGCGCGACTACCGCGATCTTGCCGGTGCCGGTGTCTTCGACAAGGTGTCGAGCATCGGCATGTTCGAGCACGTTGGCCTGGCCAACCTGCCGACCTACCTCGGGGCCGTGATGAGCGTTCTGCGACCGGGCGGCTTGTTCCTGAATCACGGCATTACGCACGACGAGGAAGGCTGGAACAAGACCGTGGCCACGGAGTTCATCAACCGCTACGTCTTCCCCGATGGTGAACTCGATTGCATCAGCAACATCCAGCTCGGCATGGAGCGCGCGGGCTTCGAGATTCACGATGTCGAAGGTCTGCGCCCGCACTATGCGCTGACGCTGCGGCACTGGGTGCAGCGCCTGGAAGCCAACCGCGAAGCGGCGCTGCGCGAGGTGGACGAGCCGACCTACCGTGTCTGGCGCCTGTACATGGCGGCCTGCGCGCTGGATTTCGAAGCCGGAACCACGGGCATCTACCAAGTCCTTGCATCCAAGCCCAACCGGGGCGAATGGCCGCTGCCACTGTCGCGGGGCGACCTGTACGCCGACGGCGCAGGCCGCACGGACAAGGTGCGCTGAATGTGCTTCTCGGCCACGGCCAGCTTTTCGGCGGGTGCAGTCCTCCTCGGGATCGGCACGCTGACGCTGCGGACAGCGCTCGTCTCAGGTCATTCAAATCAGCGGCGCGATTTGCCATTCGCGGCGATCCCGCTGCTGTTTGCAATCCAGCAGCTGATCGAAGGCGTGATCTGGCTGACCTTCAGCAACGGGGCCACGCATCTGAACGCGGTGTTGACCCATGTGTATTCCTTCTTCTCGCATGTGTTGTGGCCGGTTTACGTGCCCTTGGCCGTTGTGCTGATGGAGCCTGAGGGCTGGCGTCGCAGGGCGCTGATTGCGTTCGTTGTGGCCGGTGCTGCGGTCGCCGCCTATTTGCTGTACGTCCTGTTTGCGTTTCCGGTGGCTTCTCGGCCGACCGGGCAGCACATCGAGTACGTCTCACCGCACTTCTTCGCGGCGGTGACGATGACGCTGTACCTGCTGTCGACAGCGGTCAGCCCGCTGCTGTCCACGCACCGAATGGTGGTTGTCTTCGGCGCTCTGGCGCTGCTGTCTTTCGGCGCGGCCTACGCCTTTTATGCCACGTGGTTCATCTCCGTGTGGTGCTTCTTTGCGGCGCTGCTGAGCGCGGTGATCTATCTGCACTTTGCACTGCGGGGCCGCGAGCGCCTCACGACCGAACGGGCCCGAACACGGCCCGCAACCCAACGCTCAACCTGACCATTTTGGAGAACGAAACATGCGCAAATCACTCGCCGGCCTGACAGCAGCCCTGGCCTTGAGCCTGACCGGCTGCGGCTACAACACCTTTCAAACCACCGACGAGCAAGTCAAGGCGGGGTGGGCTGAAGTCATCAACCAATACCAGCGCCGCGCGGACCTGATTCCGAACCTCGTCAACACCGTCAAGGGCGAGGCGAAGTTCGAGCAGGACACGCTGACCAAGGTGATCGAGGCGCGTTCGAAAGCCACATCGATCCAGGCCACGCCGGAGTTGATCAACGACCCGGCGGCGTTCCAGAAATTCCAGCAGGCCCAGGGCGAACTGACGGGTGCCTTGTCGCGTCTGATGGTGGTGTCGGAGCAGTATCCGAACCTGCGGGCCAACCAAGGCTTCCGCGACCTTTCAGCGCAGTTGGAGGGCACCGAAAACCGCATCACGGTGGCGCGCAACCGCTACATCAAGACGGTGCAGGACTACAACGTGACGGTGCGCTCCTTTCCGTCCAACCTGACCGCGATGGTGAT
>JAYWDK010000149.1:0-15233 GCA_043779845.1 Betaproteobacteria bacterium
CCGCTGGCGTCGGTGGCCGACAGCAACTGGTAGTAGGTGTTGGCATCACCGGATGGTCGGTAGGCTTGCCATGTGTAGCGCGCTACGCCGCTGGCGGGGTTGGTGACTGCGGTGAGGTTGGCGTTGGCGTCGTAGCTGTACCGCCACGAGCGCCCGCTGTGGTCGGTGACGCTGGCCACCAGGCTGGCGCTGTTGTAGGCGATGGCCAGCGAGCGACCATTGCCGTCGCTGATGCTCACCGGGCGCAGGGCGCTGTCGTAGCCGAAGGACGTCGTGTTGCCGTTGCTATCGATGCGCCGCAGCAGCCGGCCGTCCAGCGCGAAGATGTTGCGCCGGCCGTCCAGCATGGTCATGGTGACCGTGGTGGCGCCTTCCACAATGGTTTCGTAGCGCGATGCGGGTGCCAGAAAGCTGCCGTTGGCCTGTTTGACATAGACATAGCGCTTGCCATTGGCGTCTTTGTAGATGCGCTGTTGCACGCCACTGCTGCTGGCTGGGTACAGAGCGATGTCGAAGTCCACGCTCCAGGCGTTGCCGAAAAGGCCCACGACCGGGTCGTTGGAGTTGTAGGCCCGGTAGATGCCGATGTAGGGGCGGCCGCGCAGCGCCACGTCGGTGGTTTGCCAGATGGCATGACCCAAGGCCGCATACACAGGTGAATGGGTCGCGCCGCCGTTGCAGGGCTCACACGGCTCGCGCGGGTCTGTGCCGGGGTTCTTCGGATCGTTGGAATTGGTGGTGTCATGCCCCTGGTCCCAGGGGAAGTGGAATGCGCTTGCCGGCACGGCCACCACCGCCAGCAGCGCGCTTGCGAGCAAAGCCCGCAACATCCGCAGAGGCCGGCGGACCCGGTTCAGATTGGGTTGAAACATGTGCGGGTCTCCCTGAACTCTTGAGGCGGGCGCTTCAGCGCTTGGCAGACGGCGAGACGGCCGGCATCTGCGACGACAGGTTGGCCACGCGCTGGCCCAGCGCATCCAGCCGCACCTTGACCTGCGGGTTGGCGTTGAGCCAGGTCTTCAGCTCTTCGGCGTTGCGGTGGGCGTAGGCGCCCAGGGCGCTGGCGTCTTGCTTGCCGCAGGCGTACATCGCCAGCGTGACGCGGTGGCGCGCCATTTCGCCGACATTGCGCTTGTCGGCATCCGTCGCGCCGGGCTTGCTGATCTGCGTGGCGCGTTCTTCCAGCCCTTGCACGGTCGCCTGGCGGGCGGCGATCTGGCAGTCGAAGTACTGGGCCGGCGTCAGCAGTTCCTGGATGCCCGGTGCGGCGCCCACCGACATGCTGGCCAACGTGCTTAGCAGCGTAAGCACCCAACCGGCGGTGTTGATCTTGCTCATGGGTCTGTCCTCCCGCCTGATCAGTAATAAACACGCTGCAACACAAAGCTCGTCAGAGAGCGGAATCCATTGGCCTGGATGGCCGTGATGCCCAAGCGATAGGTGCCGGGTGCGGCGTAGCGGCCGTCGCTGGTCTTGCCGTCCCACCGCACGTTGTTGATGCCTGCGGCCAAGCCGGGGTACTGCAGGCGGTTGACCACCGCGCCGGTGATGGCGTCCTGGATGACGAGTTCGGCCGTGGCCGGCAGGCTGAGGCTGAACTGCACGGTGCACTGGTTGGGCGTGGCGGCAGGTGTCAGCCCGGTGGGGTCAAAGATGGGTGGCGACGATGTCATCGCGCTCAGCTGCACGCCGTTGCGCACGAAGACGCCGTTGGTGGGCAGGGTGTAGCCGAAGATGCCAAAGAGGAACGAGTCACCTGGCGCGGGCTTGATGATCTGGCCTTCGGCGTTCTCGCCGTTCCAGGTGATGCGGTAGGTGCCTTTGCCAAAGGCCTGCCGGGCGTAGAACGTGACGTAGCGTGTATTGACGTTGAAGCTGCCCATGAAGGCCGTGACCTCAGACGCTTGGCTGAGCGTGAAGTCGATGGTCAGCGGCCGGTTGTTGTAGGGCTCGAAGGTGGAGGGGATGCCGGTGCGCGGCGGGTTGTACTCGGTGCCGCCGGTGGTGGTGGACAGATCCAGACGCTGCTGGACGCCGCCCGACTCGTACAGCAGCACCACCTTGTAAATGCCTTCGGCCACGTACTGCCCGGCATCGTTTTTGCCGTCCCAGGTGTCGGTGAAGGTGCCGGCGGCGCGGCTGGTCAGTGGCAGCACGGTGCGCACTGGTGTGCCGCTGCGCGTTTCCACCACCAGCGAGGCGCGGGTGGCGGCCGACAGCGTGGTGGTGATGCCGACGGTCTGCGAGAGTTGGGCGTCCAGCGTGTCGGTGCTCAGCGCCAGCGCGACGGTGGAGCTCACCGTGACTTGCTTGACGTCATCGGCCTGGCTGCCGTCAGACAGCGTGATGCGCACACGCGGGTAGAAGGTCCCTGCGCTCGGGTAGTTGAAGGCAAAACTGCCGGTGCTGGTGCTGCCGTCAAAGGTGCCGTTGCCGTCAGGGTCCCATTGATAACTCTGCACCGTGCGGCCCAGCAGGTTGGCTGCGCTGGCGCTGAGGGTGACGGCCAGCGGCGCCGGCCCGCTGGTGCGCGACAGGATCAACGTGGCCTGGGCGCTGCCCAAGGGCGCGGCGCGCACTTCCATCGAGGGCACCGAGACGACGGTGCTGGCACCGAGGCGGTCAGTGACGCGCACTCGGGGCGTAAAGCTGCCAACACTGGTGTAGGTGAAGCTTGTATTGCCCGATGTGCCGTTGATGGCACGGTCATAGATACCGTCGCCGTCAAAGTCCCACTCGAATTTGGCGATGCCGTCGCTGTCAGTGGCCGACGCCAGGAAGCTCACGGTCAAAGGCACCGGCCCGTTGGTGGGTGAAGCGGACGCTGTGACTGCGGGCGGCGCGTTGGTGATGACGACATTTTTGACCCGCGTATCCGTGCGCCCTTGCGAGTCTGTGATCTTCAGTGACACGGCGTAGGTGCCGGGCGTGCTGTAGGTGCGAACCTGATCCCGGCCGACGGTTTCACTCAGGTCGATGGTGCCATTGCCGTCGAAGTCCCATTGGAAGAGGTTGATGGCCGCGTTGGTGGTGGGCGTGGGCGTGAAGCGAATGCTGATGGGGGCGTTGCCGCCGGCCGGGGTGAAGGTGAAGTCGGACTGGATGGGTGCGGCCGGGGTGCCGGTGACAGTCCAGACCAACTTGCTCAAGTCGAAGGGCTGTGAGCGGTTGTGGCGGAAGGTGGCGGTGTCCACGCTGGTGGCCGTGCCGCCAGCGGCCACGTCACCGAAGCTGAGTGTGCCTTCGACGATGAGCGTGGCCGGGTTGGCGCTGACGACAGTGCCCACAACGCCACGCAACGCCGGCCCGGTGTTGGTGACCTGGGCCTTGTAGACGTATTCAAAGTCCGTGGCCGACAAGCGCTTGCTGGAGACCAGCGTGTAGGAGCCCACAGTCAGGTCTGCAGCCCAGGACAGGCTGCTCGTCAAGGCCAGGAACCACGCCAGACAAAGCGCGCGAATGCTCATGTGACTCTCCCCTTGCAAACTCGAGCGCGACTGCCGTAGCCGGCGCGCGGACGCTGTTCAGGCCACGTCAGACGGTGCGCACTGCACTCTCAAGGAAATGTGGCTCTGCTACTTTCCTTGATCCTCGTGGGGGAAGGCCGGCCCCGGCCGGCCTTGGGGCACTCATCAACGAACCGGCATCACGCACCGAATGGCGCCTGCCAGCCGCCGCACCGCATAGCGCCAATAGCACCAAGGCTGCGGTGGACGGCTCGGGCGCCCCGTTCGGCGGCGGTGGTGCGCCCACTGCAGTGGTGAGGCCGGAATCGAGCACGTTCAGCGTGGCCGGGTCGTAGATCGTGAAGGCCTGACTACCCGGGCGGCCAACGCCCAGCCAAGTGAATTCAACCGCGAAGCCCGTCTGGGTGTCACCGATGCCCAGACTCGCACCTGACGTCTTGTAGGAGTCGTACTGCGCAGGCACGCCAAGCACGGACACAGATGCCAACAGTTGCTCAGACCAGTCGCCCAGACCCACCGACGTGATGGCCAGCGAACTCTCGTCGTAAAGCGCAGTGTCGAAGTCTACCGAAAACCAGCTAAGCGGCGCAGCCAACGAGACGTTGGTGAGTGTGTAGCGGTACTCATAGCGCCCTGGCATAGCCAGAGCGGCCAGATCAAAGTCGATGGTCACGAAACCGGCAATGCTGGGTGGTGATGTCATCAAGGCAATCAGCCCGGCCACCGTGCTGGCAAAAGAACGCAGCGTTGGATGCAACATTGATCCCTCCCCATTTGTGTTGCTGTCGTTTGCCTCACTATGTCTCAGGTCTTTGCCAATTGCAACGCCCAGGTCAGCAATTGACTGATGAAATTGCACCCGTGCTTGAAGACGGGCGGAACGACGGACAGCCTGTAGAACCAATGCCAATTTGGGCAACACCTTAGTCAGCGCATGTCATTGACAAGCCCGTCGACGCCTTGGCGCGCCACGACCGCTGAGTTTCGCGGACATGATCGTCTGGGATTCAATATGTAGGCAGCCGCCAGTAGTAAGGCAGGTTCGCGCGGCGTCTTGAAGGCACCAACACGAGCACGAGGTTTGCTATCGCGCCGAGCCAGAATTACTTCGAAGCTGAGGGGGCTGGCGCCAGGGCCGCTTTAGTCGGCACGTCGTTGGCAGCGCCTGTCTCGGCAGGCATTCGGCCGAAGTACTTGCCGTAGATTGCGTCATAAGTGCCATCGGACTTGATGTCTGACAGGCCCTTGTTGATCTTGCCCAGCAGTTCGGTGTCGCCTTTTTTCAGAGCGATGCCGTAGTGCTGGAGCACGAACTCTTTGTCGCGCACGATCTTGAACTTCACAGTCGGGTTCTTGACCATGTGATGCATGATCACGCCGTTTTCTGAAAACACAGCATCGACAAGGCCAGATTCCAGATGCTCGAGTGCCAGCGGCGTTGACTCGAAGTGCTTGACACCAGAGTTCGAATTGCCCAGCAATTTCGTCACCGCGTCGTCGCCGACAGTTCCGATCTGCACGCCGACCTTGAGCGTCTTGAGATCCACAAACTTGGCCACTCTGCTGGCTTGCTTCACCACGATCAGCTGTTGCGCGTGGAAATAGGGGTCGCTGAAATCCATGGTCTGCTTGCGCTCGGCGGAAATCGTCATCGCCGATACGAGCATGTCACGGTCGTGGCCTAGGGTGTTGAAGAGGCCTTCCCATGGCGTATTGACGAACTTGATGTTGATGCCGGCCCTCTTGGCGACGGCTTGCACCACGTCGATGTCGAAGCCGACGATCTCGCCCTTGTCGTTCAGGCTCTCGAAGGGCGCGTAGGAAGCGTCGGTGCCTATAGAGTAGACAGCGATTGCGTTGGGGGCCGATTCTCCTGGCCCATGCGACGGTGGCGGCTGATCCTTGTAGTCACAGGCGCCAAACAACAGGCCTGCGACTGCGAGAGAGATGATCTGGAGGATGTGGCGGTTGATGAGCAGCGTCACGATGACATACCGTACGAAAGCAGTACCGAGTGTATTGCGCGTGCCCGTCTGAATCCGACGTGGCGACTTGGAAAAACGACTCGTTCGTCTTGACGCTTGACATGTCCGCGTCTATCAAAACACGGTCGCAAGTCTGCCTCTGAGTAGCTTGCCCCGTCGCGCAGTCGCCACGATCCCAGTGCAGGGCTTGCGATGTGTCGCGTCTACTGTCGCCGGCCCGTCAGGCGGCCACGCTCAGGCCGCTGCCCACCGATGCGCTGCTGGCGGCCGCCGCCGATTGCGCGTAGAGCTTCAGCACCTTGTCGGCCAGCGCGCCAAAGTCCAGCTTGCTGCCGTCGGCGTCCTTGCTTCGGCCGCCGATTCGGCTGGGCTGGACTGCCGACTGTGAACCCGACGAGGTGTTGGACGAGGTGCCTGCGCTGTCACCCGACGCGCTACTGCCCTGAATGGCTTGCTGCAAAGTTTGCACAAAGCGCTGGGCCTCGCTGGCGCTGATCGCCATGTCGCCATCGGTGTCGGCTGCCGTCAGCATCTTTTTCAGCGCTTGCTGGATTTCGCCGCTGGCACGCTCCTGGGCCGATACGGTGCCGTCGCCGTCGCCGTTGGTGTCCAGTGGGTTGGTGCTGGTCGCACTGCTGCTGCTCGCGGCGCCACCTCCACCATCACCATCGCCACCTGCGTGTGGTGGTCCCGGTGGGGGCCCACCCGCTGCCTCGGGGCCGCCACCGCGCTGCGGCCTGCCGGCGCTCAGTTCGCTCTGGCTGATGCTGCCGCTGCCGTCGGTGTCGAGCTTGCTCATCAGCTTGTCGATGCTGTCCTGGCTGGCCACCGTGCCGTCTTTGCCGGGGGCAGATGTCAGCGCGGTTTTCAGCTCGGTGGCGTCAATGGTGCCGTCGGCATTGCTGTCGAGCTTTTTGAACAGCGCTTCGTCGCGCGACAACGCGCCGTTCGTGGTGCTGGCCGTTGTGCTGCTCGTTGTAGGGCTTGCCGTGCCACTTTTTGCGCTGCGCTGCTGTGCAAACGCCACCGTGTGCCCGGGCGGGGGCAACAGCGACTTCAGCCCGGCGGCCAGCTCATCTTTGCCCAGGCTGCCGTCACCGTTGCTGTCCATCTTGGTCAGCGCGGCCTGGGCGTCGCTGCTGCCCAGGTTCTGGCCGGTTTTCTGGCTCAGTTCGCTCAGCAACTTTTGCAGCTCGGAGGCGTCCACGCCGCCGCTGCTGTTGGCGTCCACCTTGGCAAACAGCTTGTCTTTGAAAGCGGCCGGGTCGGGGCCGCCGGTTGGGCGGGCAGTGCGTGCACTGCTCAGCTGGGACCAGGCGCTGGCGCTGTTGCCCAGGCCGTTGACGGTACTCATGGAGATTCCTTTCCGGGTTGATGAAAAACTGCCGCGCCCTGGGCTCGTGGCCTGGCCAGCGCGGCGGTGCACGGCCGTGCTTGTGGTTGTGCACGGTCGCCCAATGGATTTTTTGTGCCGGGCGTCAAGGGCCTTGCAGCGCGACGAGCGCCGCCTGACCTCGCCCGGCGGCCGTGGCGTGGCCTTGTCCGACGCCGAGTTCAAGCTGCTGTCCACCTTTTTGAAATCACCGCGCCGCGTCTGCAGCCGAGACGAGCTGGTGACGCGGGCGCGTAGCCGAACCATGGCCTCATTTGAGCGCAGCATCGATTTGCTGGTGTCGCGCTTGCGCCTGAAGCTGGCCGACCAGGCGCGCAGTCACAGCAAGATCAAGACCGTTCGCGGTGCGGGTTATCTGCTGGACGTGAAATCGGTGCAGGGCCTGGGCCTGGGCGGGCACTGAGCCTGGGTTGCGAGGCGCTGGCCGGGATGGCCTGGCGCTTAAAAATCACAGGCAAAGCGGTTTGATAACGGCCGCCGTAGGGGGGCTCCGCCCTCATCTTTGAGGACGACCAACGCCGCTGTTGTGTCTTTAATCGGCAGCTTCTAAACCTGCAAGGAGCTACCCCATGCCCTACCCCGTTTTGTCGTTCAGCAACCCCAGCTATGCGGCGGTGCCTGCCGGTACGCAGCGGGTGTCACTGCGCATATCGGCACCGTACCCAGTGCAAGCCAATGCGGGCGTGGGGGCCTTTCGCAAGCCTATCGGCGCCACCAGCTGGACCTCGCTCACCAGCGGTGGCATCGACAACAGCAGCGCCACCACCACGCCCGATGACTTCGAACTGAAGGTGGACCCTGGCTACGAATACGCCTTCACGTTCAAGGGCGCGGCGATGGCCGTGACGCCCGGTGCCAACGTGGTTGAGGCAAGTTTTGAGCTGCTCGCCGACAACGGCACCGTGCTGCACTCGCTGGGCAGCCCGCAAAGAGCCAATGGGGCTGCTGCCGGGATTGTTGGCACGGCCTATTTCCGCACTTGAGTCAGTTCGCATGTCAATCCATTTAGTACCCCAATCAAACCCAAGGAGGACAAGCATGAAGTCAATAAAGCGAGCAAGCCGGGCCCGGCACGTGATCGGTCTGGCCCTGGTGCTCAGCCTGCCGGCAACCCCGGTGCTGGCGCTTGACCAGGCGACAGTCGCCAAACTGCTGGACAATTTTCCGTCGTCTGCGGAGGTTGGAAAACTGGTCGACGACGTCAAGGACGACATGCCCATCGGCACGCCATCGGCCGCCGTGATGCTGGGCATTTCGACCGCCCAGGTGCCGCGCGTCACCACCTTCCGTGATGCTGCGGTCACGCTGAGCAATGGCCTGGGCAAGGACGGCAAGATCACCCAGGCGATAGGCGCTGAATTTCTGCCGGCCACCGCGTTGCGCAAACTGCAATGGAGGGAGCTGAACAGCTTCGGCATGCGCGCCTGGGCCCGGACCTCGGTCTCGTTCGCCACCTTGCCGAGTGAAAAAACGGGCTCGGCGCGCACCGCGCTGGGCCTGCAGACGGTGCTGTACTCGCGCGAGGCCGAGGCGGCGGTGGCGGCAATCGGTGACCGCGAATGCACCGAAATCAGGAGGGGTTTTGAAAAAGCACCGGACACGCCGACTGGACCCGGGCAGCCGCTGCCTACTTTTACCGACGCCGACCAGGCCGCCCTGGACGCCTGCGTGCAGCTCATCAACAAAAAATTGAACCGCTGGAACCCCACCACCTTGGCGGTGGGCGCCGGCCAGGCTTATTTTTCAGCCGATGGCGCGGTCAAGGGCTTGTCGCAATCGGCCACCAGTTACTGGATCACCGGCGCCTGGGGCATGGATTTCAACAACATGCCCGCCGTCAGTGACCAAATGCTGGGGCTGGGGCTGACCGGCCACTGGCGCCATGTGGCCGACGAGCGCACGCCCGACCCGGCCAACGCCGCCAACTTTTTGGCCGAGTCGGCGCGTCTTTGGGCGCTGAACCTGCGTCTGGGCACGCCCCGGCTGGCGCTGCTGGCTGAACAGTCGCGCCGGCAAGCCAAGCTGGCGGGTTACGCCGATGAAGACCGCCGCCGCAGTTTTGTGGGCGCCGAGTTGCGGGTGATGACCGGCGTCTACGTGGCCGTCGGCGTGGCCGGCGACCAGGGCGGGCGCGACGGCCGGTCGCAGCGCTTGGCACTGGCCAACCTCAAATGGGGTTTTGGCGACAAACCGGTGTTCGCTGGGCGCTGATCGATCAACCCAGCCGCTGGCGCGCGTGGCCTAACAAGCCTGCGCCAGCGGCAAATTCAACAGCAAGTTCTGGGGCTTGAGGCGCAGCACCATCGCGGCATCCATTGCCAAACCCAGGTACACCGGGGTGCCGGCCAGATCGGCCCGCATCTCGGCGGGGTGCTCAAAATCCAGCCTGAACAGGCCGACCAAGTGGGCCAAATGATCGGGCGCCAGCGGCTCGCTGCGGTACAGCGCATTCAGGATCAGCGTGGCCTCGGCGTCCAGGCCCACAAACCAGCGCCAGTGCGCGTCGTCGATGCGCGCCACTGGCGTGATGCTCACCACCACGCCCAGCAAGTGCTGCACCCAGCGCGCCAGCACGCGGGCCAGCGCAGCCAGGCCTGAATGGGCCAGCGTGATGGGCGCGTTGATACCTGGCGCCAGGGTTTTGGCCACCGTGTGGGTGAGATCCAGCAGGTAGCGGTGGCGCTCGCCGTCGTGCCAATAATCTGCGCAGTTGTCGGTTTGATTGTTGGACGCCAACACCACCAGTTGCGCGCTGCGCAGCGGCACTTTGGCCTCGGCCAGCAGCCGGCCCAGCGCGCCAAAACCGCCGGCGTCGGTCAGGCGGTCCAGCGTGGCGCGGTCGCCGGCCAGCACGCGGCCGCCCTCCAGGCTGATGCGCTGCGGCCTGAATAACATCTCAGCCGAGCGGGCTTCAAACGCACTGGCCTCGAAGCCTGTGTCGCTGCTGTTCAGCAGTTGTCGCAGGATGGCTTGGTTGACCCAGTCCAGGAACAGCGGCGGCAGCGTGATGGGGGTTTGCCGGAACACGCCCACGTAAAACGCCTCCAGCGTGCCGGCCGCAGTGATGCCGTCGCGCAGAGCCAAAAAATGGCGGTAATTGTCGCGGGCGTCAGCGTCGCCGATGGCCGACAGCTCCTGCGGCGCCACCATGCGCGTAGGCTCAGCTCGCAGCGCCTGGTGCAGCTTGATCTCGGCCGCGCACGATTCACCCACCAAGGCCAGTTCGGGCCGGTCCAGCCAGTGGCGCCACCAGGCGGCGGTGGGCACAAGCCGGCCTTGATCGCTCAGATCGAGGTGGCGCCAGCCGCAGGCCGGCCAGAAGTCAATCATGGGTCGCTCGGCCAGCGGTTCGCCGCCCGGAGGGGCGCAAGTCGACCTGGGGCGGCCCGGCGTTGACTTGCACGGCACGATGGCTCACTTGGCCCAGCCGTCTTTCAGGCCGGTGATGCGGTTGAACACGGGCGCATCGGGCTGGTGGTCAATGCGGTCGCTGACAAAGTAGCCGTGGCGCTCAAACTGCAAGCGCAGGTCGGCGGCGGTGTGGGCCAGTGAGGGCTCGATATAGCCCTGCGCCACCGTCACGCTGGCGGGGTTGAGAGTCTCATGGAAATCACGGCCGCCGGCGTCGGGTTGCGGCTCGGTGAACAGGCGGTCATACAGGTTGAACGTGGCCGGCAGGCCATCGTTCACGCCCACCCAGGTGATGGTGCCCTTGACCTTGACGGCGTCGGCACCGGGCGTGCCACTTTTGGTGTCGGGCAGCACATTGGCCAACACGGCAGTAACGCGGCCGGCCTCGTCTTTTTCGCAGCCGGTGCACTCCACCACCATGCCGTATTTCAGCCGCACCTTGTTGCCCGCGACTGGCGCACCCGCCGCGTCCAGACGCGGCGGAAATAAGCGGAAAAAGCCCTTGCTGGGCACTTCGGCAAAGTCGTCTTGTTCGATCCACACCTCGGGGCCGAGTTTGAAGGCGCGCTGGCCCAGCTCGGGCAGGTGCGGGTGCGCAGGCGCGCCGCAGGGCTCAAGATGGCGCTCGCCAAACAACGCGGCCCAGTTGCCCAGTTTCAGCTTGACGGGGTTGATCACCGCCATGGCGCGGCCGGCTTTGCCCTCCAGATCGGCGCGCAACGCGCCGTCAAGCACGCTGTAATCCACCCAGATGTTGCTGCGGCCAGCGCCGGTGTCCTCAGCCATCTTGCGCACGGCCTCGGGCGTGTAGCCGCGGCGCCGCATGCCCGCCAGCGTGGGCAGGCGCGGGTCGTCCCAGCCCTTGACGGTGCCTTCGTCCACCAGGGCGCGCAGCTTGCGTTTGCTGGTGATCACATAAGTGAGGTTGAGCCGGCCAAACTCATGCTGCTTGGGCAGCGGGCGCAGCAGTAGGCCGCCCTCGGCCAGGCGCTCCAGCAGCCAGTCGTAAAACGGGCGCTGGTCCTCAAACTCCAGCGTGCAGATGCTGTGGGTGATGTTCTCCAGCGCGTCCTCGATCGGGTGCGCGTAGGTGTACATCGGGTAGATGCACCAGGTGTCGCCGGTGTTGTGGTGGTGCGCGCGCTTGATGCGGTAGAGCGCCGGATCGCGCAGGTTGATGTTGTGAGCCGCCATGTCAATTTTGGCGCGCAGCACCATGGCGCCGTCGGCATGTTGGCCGTCGCGCATTTCACGAAAACGGGCCAGGTTTTGCTCGGGCGTGCGCTCACGCCAGGGGCTGTTGGTGCCGGGGGTGACAAAGTCGCCGCGGGTGGCGCGCATGCTCTCGGCGCTTTGCTCGTCGACATAGGCCAGGCCACGCGCTATCAAGTGCTCGGCGGCGCGGTACATGAAGCCAAAGTAGTTGCTGGCGTAGTACAGGTTGCTGGTGCTCTTACCACCCAGCTCGACGTTCCAGTCCCAGCCCAGCCAGCGCACCATCTCGATGATGGCGTCAACGTACGCCTGCTCTTCTTTTTCAGGGTTGGTGTCGTCGAAGCGCAGGTGGCAGGCGCCGCCAAAATCACGCGCCAGGCCAAAATTCAGGCAGATGCTTTTGGCGTGGCCAATGTGCAGGTAGCCGTTGGGCTCAGGCGGAAACCGCAGCCGCACGCGTGCCGGGTCGACGCCGCCTGCGGCGTGGTGCGCCGCGTCACCCGGTGAGCCACCCCACTGTCGCCCGGCATAAACGCCTTCTTGCAGCTCACGCTCGATCAGGGTGCGCAAAAAATTGGCGGGCTTGGGCAGGGCGTCGTTGGGCGTGGGCACGGGCATGGCGGTTGCGGCGAACCCCGCTCAGGGCCGCCACCAATTGACAGGGGAGCGGCGATTCTAGCCAGGGGGTGAGGTTGGGCCGTGCCAATGAAACAGGCGTTTTGCTGGGCTTTCCGCGTGCAGCTTTGCCCTGGCTGGCTTGGCAACGCGCCGGAGGCCTGAATGATCGCCAGCTAGGCCGTTGTGCCCTTGGCGAGCCGGGCCACCAGCTTCAGGAGCGTAGGCATACGCCGCTTGCCGTGCATCGCGCGCAGCCTGGCCTTGGCCGAGGCCAGGTCAAGCCCGACGCAGGTGACGATGAGTGGCCGGGTCTCGTCCTCCCGGGCCACCTCAAACTGCGCTGGCGTGTTGGGCATGGGTGTTTTTGAGACGCCGACGATGGCCACCCGGCCGCCCAGGGCGGTGTACAGGTGCCAGCCCAGGCCGGGCGTCTCTTGCGCGTCAAGGTGAACAAAGCCATTGATCACGATGAGTTCGGGCGCCAGTGCGTGCTCGCGCAGCAGTTGCAAGTAAAACGGCACGGCCCGCAGATCAAGCGCGCCGCGCGCGGCCTTTTCGACATGGGCAATGCGGGACGTGTAGGTGCGCGTCGCCTCGGGTGCTTGCCATTCGTCAAAGGCCACGGCGGCGATGGTGGCCGCGTCGCCTTCGTAATGCACTTCTACTGCCAGTTTCATCAAAACCCTTGGTTTGTGGGCTGATTGAGCCTGTAGGGCGGCCTACTCGATGCCGCCGAAAAACGGCCGGACCGCACGCGCCCAATAGCCAGCACGTCCAGGCCCGGCTGTGACAAAAGGGCCAGCGCGGCCAGCGTTTTGCAGCACAACACTGCGGCAGTCCGTTCGGCCCTCAGGGTCTGGGTCGCTGGCCCAATAACCGGAATTCGGGCCGAGGGCCCCCATGAAACAAGCATGCTGGATTGGCGCCACGAGGGCATGGGCGATCTGCACCAACTGCTCTACGCTGGGCAGGCGTCAATCGGCGTAGAGCCCGTCCCGGAGTGCCACGGATTGGGCCATGGCATCGTCCCAGTGGCCCGGTTCCAAGTCTTTGTCATTGACCACCCAACCGCTGAAACCGTCATCGCTGAGTGCAAAAACGATGCCGCCCGCAAAGGGGTCGCCGATTCTGGGCTTGTATTGAATGTTGCGACCATCTGTCCAAGGCCCCCCGTTCACTTCCAAGAAAAGCTTGTCGTATTGGGGCACGCCGCTGGGCTGTGGGATCCGGTGCGTGTTGATCCAGGGTGGCCAGCGCTCATCCGGCTTGCTCGCCAAATAGCAATGATCTGCGTTGTGTACCCGCCAGGTCAGCACGAGCACCAGCGTGTCATTGCTGCCTTCAAATACACCGATAAAACTGTCGATGCTCACGTCTTTGAAGCTAAAGACGATGGGCGAGGACACCGTGCTGGGCGTCATGGAGCTCATGTCGGCAAACGCCAAGATCTGGAACACCTGGCCTCCCCGAATCACGCCGACGATTCGTTGATGGGGCTGCTCAGTGTTGTCCAGGCAGATCAGTGCGCTTGCATCACCGGCCAAGCACGAGCGCGCGGCACCTTTGGTGCGCCAACTGATCTTGACGGCGCGATGCAAGTCGTCAAGCGGCTGGCACTGCGGTGGGTCGCAGACCACGTCGTAGATCAGCGTGATGTGCTCTTTGCTGATGGTCAGGGCGGTTTCGCCAGCGGGCAGGCTGGGGATGTTTTCCCATCGAACCACCAGTTCGGTCGTGTCCGGGGTGCCGGCCAGTTTGAGCGGCAGGTCGCAGACCAGGCCGTCAAAGCGAACGTCAATGCTGCCGCCTTTTTGCAGCAGGGCGTGCTCACCGTCGCGCAGCGGCAAGGACCACGACAGGTTGTTTCGCTCACCCACCGGCACGACGGCCAGGTTGCTGCCGGCCACGGGCTCAACCAGGCTGGCATGCGGCGGGTTTTGCTCAATCTGGTCGCGCGTGCACAGCGCGCCGTAGCCCGGTGCCAGGTCGGCATACCGAAAACTGAAATGCAGCGCGGGCAAGCCGACGGTGGGTGGGGCGTCAAGATCGATCAGATCCCGGGTGCTGCTGCTGTTGGTGATGCGCACGCAGAGCTGGTTGGTCTCGGGCGCGGCACCACTGCGCGTGATGATGATTTGCCCGGTGCTGGGTGGCGCCCAGGCAATTTCCAGCGCGCCGGTGGGCAGGCCGGTGACGCGCACCGGCAGGTCAATGCCCGCGCGGGCCAGGCCATCGGGGGCGTTCAGCGCCACCACGGTGACGCTGCCGGCAGTCGAGGCTTCGCTCGCGTTTTTGAGCTGCGTGATGGTGAACGTGGCTTGGCACGGGCCACCGTCGGTGGTCAGGGGCAAAACACGGCTGAAGATCAGCGACGGCCTGCGGCTGAAGGGGTCGCCGGCCTGCACGGCCGCCGTCCAGCCTTCGGTGGTGGTGATTTGGGCGGGCAGCAAGGGCTCGGCTGACAGCAGGTGCGGATCAAAGTACAGCTGCAACTGGAGCGGCGCGCAGGCCGCTGACTGGCCCGCCAGTCGCACGGTCAGCGCCAAGGTATTGCCCGCGATGTCAGCCCCAAACTCGGCACCAAAACGCAGGGCGGGCAAGTGGCCGCTGGCGCCGAGTTGAGGCAGTACAACGCCAGGCACGAACACCGTCACCTGGTTGTCCTGGTCATCACTGAGCGTCAGGGTCAGTTGGGCGGGCTCAGCGGGTTTATTGGACATGCGGTGGGCTGACATCGGCCGTGGTGCTTGGGTTTGGGCTGGTTGGCTGTGGCGGTTCTGAGGGCGTCTGCGGCAACAGCATCAACCAGCCTTCAAGCAGATCATGCGGGTTGGGCAACACGGCAGCGGCCTGGGCCACCGGCCCCAGGGGCCGCGTCAGCCACGCCGGCCCGGCGCGGTGCAAAAATTGCCAGTCGTAACCCGGCTCTTCGGGCACGGGCACGGGCAGGGCCGCCAGCGGGTCTCGCTGCCCCATCAACGGCCCCACCGGGAAGCTCACCGCCAGGCGCGACAAGGTGTTGGCATACAGGCCCGCAGGCAGGGCTATGGCCTTGGTGGGCAATACGCCGGTGCTGGCGTGAACAGGCGACCGGGGGTCGATGAACATCGTCACCTGAACCGGGCCACCGGCCACGCTGACCAC
>JAYWDK010000150.1:0-15225 GCA_043779845.1 Betaproteobacteria bacterium
GGGTTTGTTCGAGGGCGGCAACTTTGTCTACACGCTGGCCGCCAACGCGCTGATCACGGTGTTTGATGCCGGCCGCCGCGAGGCCAACGTCAACGCGGCCATTGCGGCCCAGCAAATCGCGCAAGCCCAGTACGAGCGGGCGATTCAGTCGGCGTTCCGTGACACCGCCGATGCGCTGGCGGGCGTGGCCACCTGGCGTGAGCAACTGGCGGCGCAGCGCGCGCTGTTGGCCGCTGCGGTGGGCACCGCCAAGCTCACCGAGCTGAAGGCCGAGCAGGGCGCCGCCAGCACGCTGGAGCGGCTGGACGCGCAGCGCAGCCTGTGGGCGGCCGAGCAGGCCGTGGTGGAAGTGCGCCTGGCCGAGCTGGGCAACCGCGTGGCCCTGTTCAAGGCGCTGGGCGGCTGAGGGCGGTGGCGGCCAGCCTTCACTCCCCCCACATTGTTGAGGATGCGCCACCGGGCCACCGGGCTAAGCTGGTGTACCGGATGGCGCCACAGTCGTTGCGCCCGGCCCTAGGAGGTCAACGATGGTCACAAGCAATCACCCTGCCGCATCCCTGTTGCGGCATCTGTCGGGGCGCTTGTCATGCCGTGCCGTGCTGACCGTGCTGCTCGTTGGGCTCACCGGTTGCGCCGGCATCGCCAGCGCGCCGCAACCCTTTGGCACCGAAACCAATGCGCTGCAAACCGCCGACGCTTACTTTGCGGCAACTCTGGAACGCTACTTGAAGGCGCAGCAGCATCAGCAGCAGCAGAAAGAGATCCGCAACGGCTTCATCGAAACCCGCACCGCGCTGATCGACCAGGCCTATGCCGGCTTCCGCCAGACGCTGTACACCCAGCGCGTGGACATGAATGTCGGTGTTGACTTGGCCACGCTGGGCCTGAACGCGGTGGGTGCCGTCACCGGCAGCTTGCCGGCCAAGACAGGGCTGCACGCCTTGTCGGGCGGGCTGATCGGCAGCAAGGCATCGATCGACAAAAACGTCTTCTTTGACCGCACCATGCCGGCGCTGCTGGCGCAGATGGAGGCCCAGCGCAGCGCAGTGCGGTTGCGCCTGCTGGGCGGCATGATGGTTGGCCCCGACCGCTACCCGCTGATGCAGGCGCGTGCCGACCTGGAGGAGTACTACGTTGCCGGCACCATGGTAGGCGCCATCGGCAGCATCACCACACAGGCGATGGTCGAGCAGAAGAGCCGTGCCGACGATGTGGCGAGCCGGCTGCCCAGCAAGGCCCTGATCGAAAAGCAACTCAAGGCGCAAGGGTTCAATGTAAAAGCCGCAGTCAATGACCCAGCCGGGTTCAACCTGCTGACCTGCTGGACGGTGGAGGACGACGCGGCCGAACAGGCAAATCAGGCCGCGTTCCGCGAGTGGTGGCAGAACAATGGGGTGCCGAAGGTTGCCGCGGATCTGGAGGCGGACTTCTTCATCCTGCCCGAGTGGGCTGACAAGCGCAAAGCCGCCGCAGCAGACAAGACCTTGACCGACAAACTCCGGGGCTGCAGCCCTGCCGGTAGCTAAAGGAGACTGCAATGAGAAAAGAAGCCCGAATTGGTTTGACCGCCGAAGTGGCACGGAAGATGTTCAAGGAGAAGGCGAAGTTGCCTAATGTGAAGGTCTGGATGTTTGAACAGTCCGATCACCAATGGACGGTGGCCTGGGTAGTCGGGGACGACGGCGAGGATCTCTCCGCGTTGGTGGCCCCGCAGTTCACCGACGATGAAGGCGAACCCGAAGTGGCCGAGGCCGCTGCCACTGACGCCAACACCGAGACCGAAACCGAAACCGAAACCGAAACCGAAACCGAAACGGAGGCCCTGGGCCAGTTGTCGGCCCGCTACGAGAGCAACGGCCGCCCCGATGCGATCGGCTTCGACAAAAAGGGCGGGTTCTCCTACGGCGCTTACCAGATAGCCACCCGCACCGGCACCATGGACACTTTCCTGGCCTACCTCAAAACGCACTTCCCGGAGATGCACGGTGCGCTGCTGGCCGCAGGGGGGACGGCGGCAGCCCTCGAAGGCACCGAGGCGTTCAAGAAAGCCTGGGTGGGCCTGGCGCGTGACGCCAGCTTTGGACAGGCCCAGCACGATTTCATCCGCGACACCCATTACGAGCCGTTCGTGCGCAAACTCAAGGCCGACCTAGGCCTGGACGCCGACGCCCGTAGTGCCGCGCTGCGCGACGTGCTGTGGTCGGTGGCCGTGCAGCATGGCGCGGCCAATACCATCGTGCAAACCGCACTGGCCGGCCGCCAGGCCAGCGCGCTCGACGACAAGGGCTTGATCCAGGCCATTTATACCGAGCGCAGCAAGGTGGATCTTTACTTTGCCGGCTCCACAGCGAAGGTGCGGCTGGCGGTGGCTCAGCGCTTTGTCGGCGAGCGGGAGCAGGCGCTGACAATGCTGGCCTGATAGCGCCGTCGCTGTGCGGCCCAAGCCTGCCTACTGAAACGCCACCTCGGCAAAACTGCGCAGCTTGCGGCTGTGGAGCTGATCCAGCCGCTGCCGGCGCAGCAGCTCGATGGCGCGCATGCCGATGCGCAAATGCTGGTCAACACGCTCGCGGTAAAAGGCATTGGCCATGCCGGGCAGCTTGATATCGCCGTGCAGCGGCTTGTCGCTGACGCACAGCAAAGTGCCGTAGGGCACGCGGAACCTGAAGCCGTTGGCAGCGATGGTGGCGCTCTCCATGTCCAGCGCCACCGCGCGGCTCTGGCTGAAACGGCGCTCCGGGCCGCGCTGGGGCAGCAGCTCCCAGTTGCGGTTGTCGGTGCTGGCCACCGTGCCGGTGCGCAGGATTTTTTTCAGCTCGAAGCCCTGGAGCTGGGTCACGTCGGCCACGGCTTGCTCCAGCGCCAGCTGCACCTCGGCCAGCGCTGGGATCGGCACCCACAGCGGCAGTTCTTCGTCGAGCACATGGTCTTCGCGCACATAGCCGTGGGCCAGCACGTAATCGCCCAGTTCTTGCGTATTGCGCAGGCCGGCGCAGTGGCCCAGCATCAGCCAGGCATGCGGGCGCAGCACGGCAATGTGGTCAGAAATATTCTTGGCGTTGCTGGGCCCTACGCCGATGTTGACCATCGTGATGCCGCTGCCGTCCGCCCGTATCAGGTGATAGGCGGGCATCTGCGGCAGGCGCGGCAGCGGCGCGCCAAACGCGTCTTCGGCGTCAGCCGGGGTGCCCGCGCGGCGCGTCACCACGTTGCCGGGCTCAACAAAGGCGATGTAGTCGTCGCTCTCGGCGGCATGCTTGGCCCAATCGCCCAGCAGCCCGCCCTTGCCCAGCGGCTTGGCCATCATCTCGTGGCCCAGGCGCACGAATTCATCGATGTAGAACTGGTAGTTGGTGAACAGCACGAAGTTCTGAAAATGCTCGGGCGAGGTGCCGGTGTAGTGGCGCAGGCGCTGCAAGGAGTAATCCACCCGGGGCGCGGTGAACAGCGCCAGCGGCTGCGGGTCACGCGGGCCGGGCTCGTGGGTGCCGTTGGCAATGCCGTCGTCCATGGCGGCCAGATCGGGCAGGTCAAACACGTCGCGCATCAGTTGGCGGCGCCCGGGTGTCATCGTGCCCTCGACGTGGTCATGCTGGGCAAACGAGAAGTGGATGGGGATGGGCTGGCGGCTCATGCCCACCTCCAGCGGGCCACCGTGGTTGCGCAGCAAGAGCTGAAATTGCTCTCTGAAGTAGTTGGCGAACAGGTCGGGCCGGGTGAGCGTGGTTTCGTAGGTGCCGGGGCCGGCCACAAAGCCGTAGCTCAGGCGTGAATCGGCGCGCGCCACGGTGTCGGTGCGCACCCGCACAAACGGGTAGCAGGCCCGCACCCGACCGGTGGGCGTGGTGCCGGCCACAAAATCATGCAGGCTCTGGCGCAGGTGGTTGATGCCGCTGTTGTAAATGGTGGTGGCATGCGCCAGCGCCGCGTCGGCATCGGCAAAACTCTGGGTGGTGATCAGCGTGGGGTTGGTCATGCTTGATTGTTGCCGGGTTGGTGGTCAGCGGCGGCGCCCAATGGTCTTGAAATATGGCTGGCTTGCCGGCCGGCATGGCCCACCCAATTGCCTGCTACCCTTGCGCCCGGTGGCCGGCTGGGCCACCCGCCAGGCGGCTGTTCGCCCGGCAGCCCACAGGCGCCTTCATGACATTTTTCGCCATCGATATCGGCAATACCCGCCTGAAGTGGGCGCTGTACGCGTCGCCGCAACCGGGCGCGGTGGCCTTGGCGCAGGGGGCGGTGTTTTTGGAGAACATCGACGCCCTGGCCGATGCCGAATGGCAGCACCTGGCGCCGCCGGCGTCCATCCTGGGATGCAACGTGGCGGGCGACGCGGTGCGGCGCCGTGTCGAAGAGCAGCTTGAGCTGTGGGACCAGGCGCCACGCTGGGTGGTGAGCTCGGCCCATGCTGCTGGTGTGACCAACGGTTATGACCACCCGGGCCGGCTGGGCTGTGATCGTTTTGTGGCGCAAATTGGCGCGCGCCAGCATGTGCTGGCCCGGGGCGCGCCCAAGCCGGCGTTGGTGGTGATGGTGGGCACGGCCGTGACGGTGGACGCGCTCGATACCGAGGGCCGGTTTTTGGGCGGGCTGATCCTGCCCGGCCACGGCATCATGCTGCGCTCACTTGAAAGCGGCACCGCAGGCCTGCGCGTGCCCACGGGCGAGGTGGTTGAGTTTCCCACCAATACCAGCGACGCCCTGACCAGCGGTGGCACCTACGCCATCACCGGCGCCATGGAGCGTTTGCACCGCCACCTGAGCCAGCGCTGCGGCCAGCCGCCCCTGGTGCTGATGACGGGCGGCGCGGGCTGGAAGGTGGCGCCGTGGCTGGAGATCGAGCACGAGCTGATCGACTCGCTGATCTTTGATGGGCTGCTGGCGCTGCAATCACACCGCCTGGCCCTGTAAGCGGGCCTTGGGGCTTATGGGGCCGCCGGTCTGGTGGGCAGGCCTGGCCCGGATGATTTGGGCGGGGGCGGGGCCGGCACGGGCGCCAGCGCCGGCGCCCCGGGTTCGCGCCCCGCCAGCAGCTCTTGCCGCAGCGCCACGATCTCCCGGTGCAGTACGTCCATCTGGTGGTGCATGTCACGCAGAATTTCGCGCATCGATGATGCGTTCTTCGGTTTCGACCCACTGCGTGGCAATGGCGGCCGTGACCAGCGACAGCACGCCGAAACCCAGCATCACCACAAACACCGAAAAAATCTTGGACGCCGGGGTGGACGGCACGATGTCGCCATAGCCCACGGTGGCCGCCGTGGTGAAGGCCAGCCACATGCCGTCGCCCAGCGTGGTGGCGCGCGGCTCCAGCAGCCAAAAGCCCACGCCGCACAAGCCCAGAATCATGGCCGCCGACATCAGCATGTACATCAGCCCCCCGCGGGTGATCAGGTGTTGCAGCGCCCACACCATGCGCACGAGGGTGAGCGCCGCCACGCCCATGCGCAAGCCCAGCGCCACGCTGGAGCCGCTGCTGGCGGGCAGCAACGCGGCCAGCAGCAAGCCCAGCACGAGCAGCATGTCCAGCCCATTGGCGCCCAGGTGCGCGGCCATGCGGCCACACCGCCAACCGGTGTGCAGCAAGGCGCTGGCCACCGTGATCGCGGCCAAGCCATACGCGGCTGCGGCCCATGCCGTTGATTCAGCGCGCAGCAGTTCGACGTAAAACGCTGGCACGGTGGCGGCCAGCGCCAGCAAGCTGGGCCAGCGCCAATTTTGCTCAACCACGCGGCCACGCACCGAGTCGCCAGGGGCGCGACGCAGTCCCCAGACCGAGCCTTTGTTGAAGCGGCGCGACAGCTCTGAAATCATGGGTTCAGCCTAAGCCGCTGCGGCGGGGGCCGGTGTTGATGGCGGTCAAGCCGCAGCGGCAAGGCCCGGAACGTGACGCGTGGCGCGTGGCGCGTTGGGGCGTTCGGGCGTTCGGGCGTTCGGGCGGGGCTCAAAGAATGTAGCGCGACAGGTCTTCGTTGCGCGCTAATTCGGCCAGCTTGGCATCCACCGCCGCTGCGTCGATGCGCACGGTCTGGCCGGCGCGGTTGGGGGCGTCAAAACTCACGTCGTCGAGCAGGCGCTCCATCACCGTGGCCAGTCGGCGCGCGCCGATGTTTTCGGTGCGCTCGTTCACGTCAAACGCAATTTGCGCCAGCCGGCGTATGCCTTCTGGCGTGATCTCCAGCGTCAAACCCTCGGTGGCCAGCAAGGCCTGGTATTGCTTGATCAGGCTGGCGTGGGTGCTGGTGAGAATGGCCTCGAAATCATCCACCGACAGGGGCTGAAGCTCAACCCGGATCGGAAACCGGCCTTGCAGCTCGGGGATCAGATCACTGGGCTTGGCCAGGTGGAACGCGCCCGATGCAATGAACAGCATGTGGTCGGTCTTGACCAGCCCGTGCTTGGTGGTCACCGTGGTGCCCTCCACCAGCGGCAGCAGATCCCGCTGCACACCTTGGCGCGACACCTCGGGGCCGCCGTGGTCGCTGCGCGAGGTGACCTTGTCGATCTCGTCAATGAACACGATGCCGTTGTTCTCGGCGTTGGCCAAGGCCTGGGTCTTGATGTCTTCTTCGTTGACCAGCTTGCCCGCTTCTTCGTCGACCAGCAGCTTGCGCGCCTCGGAGATCTTCAGCCGGCGGGATTTTTTGTGGCCCGCGCCGGCCTGCGAGAACAAGCCCTTGAGCTGCTCGGCCATTTCTTCCATGCCGGGCGGCGACATGATTTCCATCGAGCCACGGGGCTCGATGAGCTCAAGCTCGATGTCCTTGTCGTCGAGCAGCCCTTCGCGCAGGCGTTTGCGCATCACCTGTCGGGCGGTGTTGTCAGTGCTCGGCGCAGCGCTTGCCGTGCCGCCCGCCGTGCCGCCGCCAGCGCCAAAGCCCAGCTCCACGCGCGGATCTCGGGCCGGTGACACCAGCACGTCGAGGATGCGGTCTTCAGCAGCGTCTTCGGCGCGGTGGCGCTGGCGCTTCATGGCCAATTCGCGCTCTTGCTTGACCGCCATGTCGACCAGGTCGCGGATGATGCTGTCCACGTCTTTGCCCACGTAGCCCACCTCGGTGAACTTGGTGGCCTCCACCTTGATGAAGGGCGCGTCGGCCAGCCTGGCCAGCCGGCGCGCGATCTCGGTTTTGCCCACGCCGGTGGGGCCGATCATCAAGATGTTCTTGGGCGTGATCTCGCCGCGCAATTCACCTTGCACTTGCTGGCGGCGCCAGCGGTTGCGCAGCGCAATCGCCACAGCACGTTTTGCCGCAGCCTGGCCCACGATGTGGTGGTCCAGCTCAGCGACGATTTCTTGCGGTGTTTTGCTCATTCCAGCACCTCGATGGTGTGGTTCTGGTTGGTGTAAATGCACAGGTCGCCGGCAATCATCAGCGACTGCTTGACGATGTCCTGCGCACTCAGGTCGGTGTGGCCCAGCAAGGCGCGTGCGGCGGCCTGGGCATAGGCGCCGCCCGAGCCAATGGCCACGATGCCCAGTTCAGGCTCCAGCACGTCGCCGTTGCCGGTGATGATCAGGCTGGCCTCCTTGTCGGCCACCGCCAGCATGGCCTCAAGCCGGCGCAGCACGCGGTCGGTGCGCCAGTCCTTGGTCAGCTCGATGGCGGCGCGCGTGAGGTGGCCCTGGTGTTTTTCGAGCTTGGCCTCGAAGCGCTCAAACAGGGTGAACGCGTCGGCCGTGGCGCCCGCAAAGCCCGCCAGCACCTGATCACGGTGCAGTTTGCGCACCTTGCGCGCGGTGGATTTGATGATGATGTTGCCCAGTGTGACCTGCCCGTCGCCACCCAGCGCCACTTGCCAGCCGGTGGGGGTTTGTCGGCGCACGCTGATGATGGTGGTGCCGTGGAAGGGTTCCATGCTGCCTGTCGAAGGAGAAGAGGGCAATTGACCGGCAGCGCGCCGGGCCAGCGTCAGTCGCGCGGTACCAGCACGCGGGCGTGCTCATTGATGCCCATGGCGCCAAAGAACAGCGCTACCAGGCGGTGTGCGTCGATGAAGGTGATGCTGCGATGCTCGGTTTGCTTGGCCAGCACCCAGTTCAGCAAATCACCGGCGGCAATGAAGTCAACCCGGATCAAGCGCGCGCAAGACACCTGCACCAGCGTGGCCTTGCCCAGCTTTCGGTCAATTTGACGCAACGTGGCGCTGATGTCGCCCGCCAGCTGGCCCGACAGCTCTACCGTGGTGACGTGCAGCGCCGACAGGGTGTCTTCGTGCAGGCGGGACTCCAGCTGCGACACCGACGCGTCGTCCGCGCTGAACATCGACGGCGCGTTGGTTGACAAACTGGTGCTGCTGGCGCGCACGACGCACAAGGCCCGCTCCCAGGAGGGTGGCGACACCTCGTAGGTGACGCAGTAGTCGATTGCTGTTTCGTCGAATTGGTCAGGCCGGTTGCACAGGCGCAAGGCCTCCAGCCTGACCATCCAGAACGCCGGGTCGGCGTCGCGCACGCCCGTTGGGGCCGCCTCTTGCAAGGTGGCCAGCAGATGCTCCGAGGCCAGCCAACGCATGTCGATGGGCTGCGGCGCCCATTGTCTGAACAGCAAGCCCAAATCACCGGCAGCCTCGGCGTCAACTTGCACCAGTGCGGACCAGTCAAGCACCCAGGGCAGCGGCAGCTGCAGGGTGGTGGCGCGCAAACGGGTCACGGCCTCGATGTCCAGGCGCGCGGGGCTCACCCAGCCCACATTTCCCTTGACGCCGCGGGTGTCCGGGCGCTCATCGGCGGCCGCGTCGGCCACGCGCTTGGGCAGTGAGTACCACTGCGGCGACGAGCGTGCGAACAGATGCGCGTATTCCATCGACAGCGTCTCGAACTTGAGCTGTTGGCCGGTGGCCCGGTACAGATCAAGCAGCACATGCCAGGTGTCGGCGTGGTGGTGGCGCACGGCATTGGGTTTGCACAGCGCGGCCAACCATTGCTCACAGTGGTCGAAGTCGGCGTTGGCAAACGAGATCACCGCCTCGTCGAGCTCGGGGTCGTGCACCACCTCGTTCACCTCAACCTCGAACCGGCTGTCGGTGTCGAAATTCAAGTCCACCTGCGGCAACTGCCCACCCCCTGGCGCGGCGGCCGGTGGGTCAGACGGCGAGCCAAACAGGGGCGCCAAGCTGGTGCCCGGCTTGCTGGGGGCTGCGGGCGACCAGCCGCTGAGGCCGGTGTTCGATGTTGAGGCGCGCAAGGGCGCCATGCCGCTGGCCATCACCACCGGTGCGGGCGTGGACGGTGGGTAATCGCTGTCGCCCAAGGGCGGCAAGGCCGGCAAATGATCCAGTGCCGGATGTTGCGGCGTCAGCCCAAAAGCGCCCGACGCCGACGGCCGCGCGGCGTCAAACGAGGCGGGTTGGGTGAGGCTGTTGTAAAAGTCAGTGGGCTGCTGGGGCGCGGGAGGCTGCACTCGACGAGACGGCACGGGCACGCGGCGCGAGCCGGTGTCGCGGCGGCCGTGCTCACCCACCATTTGCTGCTCGATCTCATCGATCTTGGCTTTGACGCCAATATCGGGGCGCGCGCCAATCTTGCCGTCGACCAACCGCACTTCAGAATCGTCGATCTTGGACGAGCCGCCGAGGGCCGCCAACTGCTCGGGTGACAAGCCATCGCGCCGCAGCCGGCGCAAAGTATCGAACTCGCGCTTGCGCACGAAGTCATTGCGCCGCTTGCGCTCCACCATCGCCTTGAGTTCGGATTTCTCCAGATCATGACCACCGCCCGAGCGAGTGACCGCCTCCGACCATTCAGTGGCCGGGTTGGCGACGAAGCGCACCACTTTGCGGAAAAAACTCTCGCTGTCTTTGGGATCGGCCATACCGCTCAGTTTCCACCCGGCAACAAGCGCACCAAGGCACCCGGCAACCGCCGATCAGTGGGTACAGCAGCAGGTTTCACGGCGTCTCGGCCTCAGTCGCCAAACATTTTTTGCTTCAGCTCGCGGCGTTGCTGCGCCTCGACCGACAGCGTGGCGGTGGGACGGGCCAGCAACCGACCGAGGCCGATGGGCTCACCCGTTTCGTCGCAAAAGCCGTAGTCGTTGGCTTCGATGCGGGCCAGTGACTGCACGATCTTCTTCAGCAGCTTGCGCTCGCGGTCGCGTGTGCGCAGCTCCAGCGCGTGCTCTTCTTCGATCGTGGCGCGGTCAGCCGGGTCAGGCACGATGGACGTGTCTTCGCGCAGGTGCTCGGTGGTTTCGCCGGCATTCGACAGCAGATCGTCCTTCAGGCCTTGCAGCTTGGTGCGGAAGAAATCACGCTGCTTGTCATTCATGTACTCGGCATCAGGCATGGCCTGCAGCTCGGGTTCGGTCAGTTCACGCCCGGCTTTGGACTTCCAGGCATTCACGAGTTTCGGATCCGCTTTGTGGGCGGTTTTCACAATGTCCATCAGTTCAGGGTAGCCACGTGCGGGAGGCTTGGGGGGAGCGAATCGCTCTGCAAAACGGCTGGTGGCAGTGCCCACGGAGGGTGCCGCAGCGGCCGCCGCCACCTTGGCCGCAGCCGAGGATTTGGTGGCGGATTTACCACCGGGTTTGGGCGCTGGCGTTGCCAACGGCGCGGCAACAGCCGTTTTGCTGGCTGCGGGGATTTCAGTCGATGGGCTCTTGGCCGTGGTCTTGCTCACTTCGGGACTCCTCGTCGTGGCGTGGTACCTGCTTCTTTCCCACGACCTGTAAAACAGCCGCGTCGCTCAAGGCGCGCGGATTGTAGCCACGCCCGAAGGCGCCCCGCACGGCGCTTACACGAGGCAGCCTTCAAGACCTTGCAGCAAGATGTCTTTGGGCAAGTCAATGCCGATAAACACCATCTTGCTCAGCTTTTTTTCATTGGGCAGCCACTTTGGACCCAGATCACTGCCCATCAGCTGGTGCACGCCCTGGAAAATCACCTTGCGGTCGCTGCCCTTCATGTAGAGCACGCCCTTGTAGCGCAGCATCTTGGGCCCATACACCTGCACGATGGAGCCGAGAAAGTCTTCCAGCTTGGCGGGCCCAAACGGCCGCTCGGCACGGAAGACGAATGATTTGACGTCGTCGTCATGGGCGTGGTGATGCGGGTGGTCACATGCCTCGCCGGGTGCGTGGTCGTGGCCCGCGTGGGCGTCATCGTGATCGTGCTGGTGGTCATGCCCGTGGCCGCCGGCTTCGGCCAGAAACTCGGGGTCAATCTCCAGCTTGGCGTTCAGGTTGAAGCCGCGCAGGTCAAACACGCTGGCGATAGGCACCTCGCCAAAATGCACTTTTTGCTGTGGCGCTCGTGGGTTCATGTGCCTGAGGCGGTGCGTCAGCGCGTCCAGCTCGGGGCCCGACACCAACTCACTCTTGCTGATGAATATCTGGTCGGCAAAACCAACCTGGCGGCGCGCCTCCTGGCGAGCATCAAGTTGCTGGTTGGCGTGTTTGGCGTCGACCAGCGTCAGGATCGAATCAAGCAAATAGCTCTCGGCGATCTCGTCGTCCATGAAGAAGGTTTGCGCCACCGGGCCTGGGTCGGCCATGCCGGTGGTTTCGATCACCACGCGGTCAAAGTGCAACTCGCCCTTGCGGCGCTTGGCGGCCAGATCAGACAAAGTGGTGCGCAGGTCTTCGCGGATCGAGCAGCAAACGCAGCCGTTGTTCAGCTGGATGATCTGCTCTTGCGTGTCGGCCACCAGGATGTCGTTGTCGATGTTTTCTTCGCCGAACTCGTTCTCGATCACCGCGATCTTCTGGCCGTGTGCCTCGGTCAGTACGCGCTTGAGCAGCGTGGTTTTGCCCGAGCCCAAAAAGCCGGTGAGGATGGTGGCAGGAATGAGGCCGACAGACATGGAAACTCCGGGTCGCAAAAGGCTGCCAAGGCAATTGCCTGGCCTGAGGGCTGCGGACTGTGTTGCATGCCAGGTCTTGTGTCAAGGCATGTTGCGCCGCCCGCGTCGCCGACTGACCACAAAGCGCGATTTGTCTGCGATTCAGGTGGCGTGATTGCGGTAACTGCTCAGGTCATGATTCGAGATGGCGTTTGCCGATACCAGTTCGTAGTGCTTCTCTTCGACGACGCGCAACTCGTCGTCTTGAAGCGTCAGCTCGAACATGGCGATCCGACCGTTTTGCATGAATTGCGCCGCCACGGGTCTGCAGATCAGCCCAGGAAATTTTTCCGCGCAACAAGCAATGTCTTGCTCGGTCTGTGCCGGGCCGTGGTGATCACCACCGCCTTTGGCTTGAACCGGAATGACGAATTGGCGGCCATGCCTATCGATGCCAACATAGATTTCGTCCACCTCGATTTGCCCCATCTGCTTGACGGTTGTTCGCAAATGGTTCTGAAGTGAATACGTGGTGATGCCCAAAAAGATGTCGATCAATCGGTTGTATCGAACCTTCGCCAACAAGGCTTGTTCATCGCCCAACGCGTAGGCGGCAATGATCTCTGGAGTGGCATCGGGCAGTTTGACGATGGCCAGGTGCGGGTTTGCCGTCACCGCCGACGCCTTGCCCAGCCGGAATTGGTATTTCGCGATGCCTACATTTCGTATCGACCACACCAAGCCGTCACGCTGCGTTGCCAGGATGTCGGCTGGCAGCGGGCGTCTGAATTTAAAGGAGTAAATGATGTCGCCGAGGTTTTTGATCGCTTGCAAGCCCAGTGCCGCAGCAGTGGCGACGAACGCATCCCGCGTGAACTCAAAACGATCCGATCCGGGCTTGAAATGTTCTTGAAAAATGGCCGAAATGACGGCTTCGTACCGATTGACCGTTTTTGGGCTGGCCATGATTTCAGGCAGCTTCGTTTCCCCACTCGAAGCTTTCCTGGTTTTCGGTTTTTTCTGAATCGGAGTGTCTCGTTGGCTGGGCATCTAGCTTCCTCGTGCGTTGGGCAATGACGTTTTTGGCGACCTTGAAAAACGAGCAGGCTTCGCTCATGTCGAGATGAAGCAGGCGGGTGTCACCGAGATTTATGGTTATTTCGGGCCGTGTAGGGGTGTAGTTCATAACGCGACAGAGTTCTGAGGCCACGGCGCGCGCAAGCAAAGGCGGTACCGAATTGCCGATTTGGCGAAAGCCGTGCCATTTAGTGGTGTGGAACCGAAACCAATCAGGGTAGGAGTGCAATCGTGCGGCCTCTCGCACGGTGATGACCCTGGCATGTTGAGGATGGATGGGCCTCGGCGACGTAAAGGCGCCGCGTGCACTATCCGTGCCCGCCCTCAGTGTGTTGCAAAGCCCGCCGAGTGCCAGCTTTCGAAAGTGACTGACAGGTTCGGTTTGGCCTGGCGCAGTGGACACGAACCGCTGCTTGGACAGTGCGGTGTGCGCCGTGCATCTGCTGGACGTCAATAGGTTTGCGTTGAAGATTCGATGGTGGCTGAAATCGGTCGGGTCGGCTTCCTGGCCACGAAGGCGACGGGCAAAAGTGCTGCGACTGCGAAAGCGCACCTCTACTTGATCCCCTTGCCACAGTTCATCGAAGGCGTCGGCATCTGGCAGGTCCGCGATGGCGTCGGCAACCGTGGCCGTGCCGGTCGGCGTCGGGTAGGCGGGCAAATCCAAGCCGCGGCGCGCGCCCAACAAGAACAACCGGCGTCGATCCTGTGGCACGCCAAAGTCTGCTGCGTTGAGCACCTTGAACGAGCGCTGCACGCTGTAGCCGGTTGACTCAAGCGCGTCGAGCAATTCGTCCAAAAAGTGCTTTTGGCGGCCTAGCGTCAGGCCTTTGACGTTTTCGAAAACGAAGTACCTGGGTTGCAATTCGTTGACCAGGCGCACGAAATGGAACACGAGTTGATTTCGAGGGTCGTCCAACGCCCGCTTGCCCATCATCGAAAAGCCTTGGCATGGGGCCCCACCGCAGACAACTGCGATCTCGCGGTTTCCGATGCCTGCACGGGTTCGAATTTCAGCCCCAGACAAGTCCACCACGCTGGCGCAGATGGCCTTGGCATAGGGGAAATTGAACTCATGAGTGGCGCAATGCACCGGGTCAATCTCGATCGCTGCTGCAATGTCAAAGCCTGCTTGTTCAAAGCCTAGCGACAAACCGCCCGCACCGGCAAAAAGATCAATGGCGATGGGTCGTTGAATGTTATGGACGGCGGTGCTGTTGCGCATGGTTGGGTGGCCTCTTAACCCTGGTGTCAACGATCACTGAGTCCTGTATTTTCGTACAGCTTCGTAGTGAGTCGAAATTTACATCGGTTATTCTCGGCCACCGCCACCACCGACACCCAATGTGTCCGAACCCCCTTCGACTCGCCCGCTGCACCGCGCGGCGGCGCCGCATGCTGACAAGCGCGGCTTTTTTGAACGCCTGGTTGAGTTCATCTCGCCGGGCCCCGATTCCACCGACGAGCTGATCGAGACGCTGGCTGACGCCGAGCAGCGTGCGCTGATCGCACCCGAAAGCCGGGTGATGCTGGAAGGCGTGCTGCGCATGGCCGAGATGAGCGCCGGTGACGTGATGGTGGCCGCGCCCCGCGTTGATTTGCTCAATATTGATGCTGAGTACGATGACTTGTTGCACAGCGTGATCGAGACCGGCCACTCGCGCTTTCCGGTCTACGAGGGCCAGCGTGAAAACGTCATTGGCATCCTGATGGCCAAGGATTTGCTCAAGTTGCAGCGCTCACCTGACCTCAATTTACGCACCTTGCTGCGGCCGGCCGTGTTTGTGCCCGAGAGCAAAAACCTGAATGAGTTGCTGCGTGATTTCCGGTCCAACCGCAACCATTTGGCGATGGTCATTGATGAGTTTGGCAATACCGCCGGGCTGATCACGATTGAAGACGTGCTCGAAGAAATCGTCGGCGAGATCGAAGACGAGTTCGACAAAGACGCCACCGCCGCCGAAAACGGCATTTACACGCTGGCTGACGGCACCCACCGCGTGGCGGGCGACACCGACATCAGCGCGGTCAACCAGGTGTTTGGCACCTCGCTGCCGCTGGACGACTTCGACACTATCGGCGGTTTGATCGCCCATGAGCTGGGCCGTGTTCCCCGGCGCGGTGAGACCGCCGAGGCGGGTGGGCTGAAGTTCCAGGTGATGCTCACCCGGGGAGGCGCGGTGCGTTGGTTCCGGGTGGCGCGGCAACCCCTGTTGCCCACCGCCAAACTGCCCGGTGCACGCGCCTGATGGGCCTGCCGCCATCAGGAGCCTGTCGGGCTTGGGGTCGGGCCCGCGTTGACCCTGAAAATGGGCTCAGCCTAGGCGCAAAGCGCAGACATACCGTTGGGTATGGCGAGCATT
>JAYWDK010000151.1:0-5754 GCA_043779845.1 Betaproteobacteria bacterium
TGGGCGGGGGCACCACGGCGCCACTGCTCCACCAGCTTGCCCTCGTGCCACACGGCAAAACCCACCTCGGGCCGGGCCAGCGCGTGGCGGCGCACGGCCTCCAGGCAGTGCGCCAGCTCGGTGGCGTCGGTTTTCAGGAACTTGCGCCGCGCGGGCGTTGAGAAAAACAGCTCGCGCACCTCCACGCTGGTGCCTTGGGCGCGGGCGGCCGGCTGCAACTCGCCGCTGCGTGCGTCCAGCCGCCAGGCGTGGGCCTCATTGGCCGTGCGGCTGGCAATGCTGAGATCGGCAATCGACGCGATGGCCGCCAGCGCCTCGCCCCTGAAACCCATCGTGGCCACCGACTCAAGATCGTGCAGGCTGCCGATCTTGCTGGTGGCGTGGCGCTGCAAGGCCAGCACCAGCTGGTCGGGCGGGATGCCGCAGCCGTCGTCTTCGACCACGATGCTGCGCACGCCACCCGCCAGCAAACGCACGGTGATTGACGAGCCGCCGGCGTCCAGCGCGTTGTCCACCAGCTCACGCACCACCGAGGCCGGGCGCTCCACCACCTCGCCGGCGGCGATCTGGCTGACCAGCTCGTCGGGCAGGGCGCAAATCGGGCGGCGCGGGGTGGCCGACCTGGTGGCGGTTTGGGTGGCCGCCTGTGTGGCAGTCTGGGTGACTGTCTGTGTGACTGTCTGGGTGGCGCTAGGGTGAAACGGGGTGCTCATGCATCGATTATCCGGGGCCGCAAGCGCGGGCAAAGCGCACTGGATAATGCGCCGCCATGGAAACCTTGATGCAGTTGATTGACTTCGTGTTGCACCTGGACCGCCACTTGCGCGTGTTCGTGGACAGCTACGGCGGCTGGGTTTATGCGCTGCTGTTTCTGATCATCTTTGTTGAAACCGGCCTGGTGGTGATGCCGTTTTTGCCGGGTGATTCGTTGCTGTTCGTGGTGGGCGCGCTGGCCGGCGCCGGGCTGATGAGCTTTCCGCTGGTGCTGGCCTTGCTGCTGGCCGCCGCGGTGCTGGGCAACCAGACCAACTACACCATTGGCCGCGCGCTGGGGCCCAAGGTGTTTGGCTGGGAGCAGTCGAGCTGGTTCAACAAGCGCGCGTTTGAACAAGCGCATGCGTTTTATGAAAAGTACGGCGGCATCACCATCGTGGCGGCGCGCTTCATGCCGTTTGTGCGCACCTTTGCGCCGTTTGTGGCCGGCGTGGCGCAGATGACGCGCAGCAAGTTCACGTTTTATGACGTCACCGGTGGCGCCTTGTGGGTGGGCAGCATCACCACGGCGGGCTACTTGTTTGGCAACATCCCGTGGGTGGCGGCCAACCTCAGCAAAATCATCTGGGCCATGATCCTGATCCCCGGCGTGGTGGTACTGGTGGGCGCCCTGCGCGCCAAGCGCAGCAAACCCAGCACGGCCTGAACCACGACACCCGCCCCCGCGAGGCGTTCACAACACGCGCTGTCGCGCGAGGGGCGGGTTGCGCGCAAAGTAGCGCCGGATGCCGGTGTGCAGTGCTTCCACCAGTTGATTTTGGTAGTCGCCGTCGCGCAGCTTGGCTTCTTCGTCCGGGTTGGAAATAAAAGCAGTCTCGACCAGGATGCTGGGGATGTCGGGGGCCTTCAGCACGGCAAAACCGGCTTGCTCGACGCTGCGCTTGTGCAGCGCGCCCACCCGGCCAATCAAGGCCAACACCTCGCGTCCGATGCGCAGGCTGTCCTTGATTTGCGCGGCGGTGCTCAGGTCCAGCATGGCGCGCTTGACTTGGCTGTCTTTGACGGTGGCCACGTTGATGCCGCCCACGCTGTCGGCGGCGTTTTCCTTGTTGGCCATCCAGCGCGCGGCGGCGCTGGATGCGCCGTTTTCGGACAGCACAAACACCGACGCGCCTTTGGCTGCGGCGGTGAAAAACGCGTCGGCGTGGATCGACACAAACAGGTCGGCCTGCACCCGCCGTGCCGTGCGCACGCGCTCATGCAGCGGCCCCAAAAAATCAGCCTCCCGGGTGTGCATGGCGCGCATGCCGGGCACGCTGTTGAGCCGGTCGCGCAGCTTGAGTGCCACCGCCAACACGACGTCTTTTTCACGCAGGCCGGTGGGGCCGATCGCGCCGGGGTCTTCGCCGCCATGGCCGGGGTCAATGGCCACCACCACCAGGCGGTCGATGCTGCGCTGCTCGTCGGCCGGCAGCGGCGTGTGTGGCGGCGTGGGCGGCGGTGGCGGTGGCGCCGGGGTGGACAAGGCGGGGGGCGGCGCGCCGGGCTCGGGGATGGCCAGTGGCCCGGGCCGGTCAGGCAACAACGGGCCGGAGGCGGCTTGGGCCTGGGTGGCCGGAAACGCGGGCAGCCCCGGCAGGCCGGGCAGCGCGGGTGTGCCGGCTTGGCCGGGCAAGGCCGCCGCGCCGGGCTTGTCAATGCGGCCAATCAGCTCGCCCAGCGCGTCTTGCACGCTGCGCGCGGCCAGGGCAGACGCGCGCTCGCGGTCACGGATCAGCGCCAGCAACGGGTCGGGCGCCTCGGTGGGGTACAGGTCAAAGACCAGCCGGTGTTGATAGGCGGCCACCGGTGCCAAGGTCAGCTGCTGCGGCGCCACGGCTTGTTTCAGGTCGATCACCAGGCGCACCACGCGAGGCTGGTTTTGGCCGATGCGCACGCCGGCAATAAACGGGTCATCGGCGCGCACCTTGCCCACCAGCTCACGCAGCGCGGGGCTGAGCTCGAGCTGGTCAATGTCGATCACCAGGCGCGGCGGGTTGTCGAGCAAGGATTGCTGCGCCGTGAGCGACTGGTCGCTTTCGATCGTGACCCGGCTGTAGTCGGCGGCCGGCCACACCCGCACGGCCACGATGGACGCACCAAAGGCCAGCTCGCCTGCGCCCAGGCCCAGGCTCAACAGCCCATAGTGGCCGAGCTGGCCCAGCATCTTGCGGCGGCTGACTTGTGGAATACGGGAGCTCATGGCACGTTCATGGCAACAACGCCAGGCCCAGCGGCGTCAGCGCTTGCACGGTCACCTCACGCCGGTCATCGTCAAGCGGCTCGATGCGCACCACCAGATCCGGCACGGGCAGCTGCCCGGCGGCTTTGTCGGCCCATTCGGCGATCTTCAGGCCGGGCTGGGTGAACACATCGCGAAAGCCCGCGTCCAGCCATTCACGCGGGTCATTGAAGCGGTAAAAATCAAAGTGCGCGGCCTCACCGCCATCGGCCAGCAAATAGGACTCCATCACCGTGTAGGTGGGGCTCTTGACGCGCCCGGTCACCCCCAGGGCGCGCAGCAAATGGCGCACCAGCGTGGTTTTGCCAGCACCCAGCGGGCCGTGCAGCTCAATGAACGCGGCGCCCGTGCCGGGGCGCCTGGCCAGCTGCGCGGCAAAGGCTTCGCAATCGGCTTCGTCGGCCCACCACAACTGGCGGGTTTCTAGAATCGGCACATGGTCAACAGTCAAGGCGTGGGTCACGGGTCGGTTGAGGTGCAAGAGCAGCCTGGCGGCGTGATGGTGGGAACCCGTGAGAGCCCGGGGACGAACCCGGGTTCCCAAAACACGCTGGCGGCGGCGTCGGGTGCTGGCGATGAACACCTGCTGACACTGTGGCCGCAGTTGCAGGCCTGGGCACACGCGTTGGGATTCTCCCAGATCGGTGTGGCCGACGTCGATTTGAGCGCCGCCGAGCCGGGCTTGCTGGCCTGGCTGGCAGCGGGGTTTCATGGCGACATGGCCTACATGGCCGCGCACGGCCTGAAACGGGCCCGGCCCGCTGAACTGGTGCCGGGCACCGTGCGCGTGATCTCCGCGCGCATGGATTACCTGCCGGCGGCGCAGCCCGGCTTGCCCACCCAGGACTGGCAGGCGCTGGCCCTGGGTCGCCTGGCCGATCCAGGTCAGGCAGTGGTGTCTTTGTACGCTCACGGACGGGATTATCACAAGGTGTTGCGCCGCCGCTTGCAGCAGCTGGCTGATCGCTTGCAGCAAGCCGTGGGGCCGCTGGGCTACCGCGTATTCACTGACTCGGCCCCGGTGCTGGAGGTTGAATTGGCGCAGCGAAGCGGCTTGGGCTGGCGCGGCAAGCACACGCTCACTTTGTCACGCTTTGCTGGCTCGATGTATTTTTTGGGCGAGATCTACATCGACCTGGCGCTACCCACGACAGTGCCCGTTAGCGCCCACTGTGGCGGGTGTTCGGCCTGCATCGACGCCTGCCCCACGGGCGCCATCGTGGCGCCGTACCGGCTGGACGCGCGGCGCTGTATCTCCTACCTGACGATAGAGCACGATGGCGCCATCCCGCTTGAGCTGCGGTCCTTGATGGGCAACCGCATTTACGGTTGCGACGACTGCCAGCTGGTGTGCCCCTGGAACAAATATGCGCAGCGCGCAACCCTGCCTGACTTTGACGCCCGCGAGCCCCTGGGCAGCGCCACGCTGCTGCAACTCTGGGCCTGGAACGAGGCCACGTTTTTGAGCCACACTGAAGGCAGCGCCATCCGGCGCATCGGTTTCAAGCGCTGGCGCCGCAACCTGGCGGTGGCGCTGGGCAATGCGTGGCGCGAGACGGGTGATGCGGCTGTGGTTGCAGCGCTTCAATGCGCGCCTGAAGTTGCACCGGATGCCGCGCTGGAAGCGGGCCAGCCCGAGGCCCACGCGCTGGTGGCCGAGCACATCCGCTGGGCGTTGGCGCAGCGCCCGGTTCAGGCCTGACGGCGGGGCGCCCGCGTCAGGCGCCGTCGGCTGGCCGCGACCTCAAGGTGCCTTTTCAAAATCCCCGGCCAGCGACCAGTTCACCCGGTTGGGATCAATCCACTTGCGGATGGCAGCGTTGACCTGCGCCACCGTCAGCGCAGCCAGTTTGGCTTCTTGCACCGCATCCCAAGCCACAAAAACCCGGCCCAGCTCCAATCGGCTGGCCCACGCGCCGGCCACGGCGGCGTCAACGGCGCGCCAGGTGTTGCTGCCCGCCAGCATGGCTTTTTTGGCGCTGACCAGTTCGTCGGCGGTGATGCCGTCCTTGACAAACTGGGCCAGCTCCTCGGCAAAGCCTGACTCGACGCGTTGCCTGTTTTGCGGCGCAAAAATGGCGTAAAGCGTGAGCGTGCCGGCGGGCTCAAAGCTGGACGCGTCGAGGCTGGCGCCCGCGCCGTACGACAGGCCATCCTTCTGGCGCAAGCGGGTCAGCAGGCGCGAGTCAAAACCACCGGCGCCCAGCACGTGCGCGGCCAGGGTCAGGGCCGGGTGGTCAGGGTCGGTATCGGCCAACAGCAGGGGCAAGCGGCCCAGCGCCAAGGCGTTGGGTTTGTCTTTGACCTGGGCCAGCAGGCGCTGGCCTGTCACTGCGGATGCCGGCCGGGGCACACGCGTGTAGCTTGACGCGGCGGCCCAGTGGCCCAGCAGTTTGTCGATCACGGGCTTGATCTGGGCCGCATCAAAATCGCCCACGATCACCAGCTCGGCCTGGTTGGCGCCCCAAAAGGTTTTGTAGGCATTGACCACTTGCGCCAGCGTGAGCGCCTGGGTGGCGGCAACGGCCTCGGGCAGGCTGGCCACGTAGCGCACATCGCCGGCCAGGTAGGGCGACATGGCGCGCGCCAGGGCCCGCGAGGCGATCTGGTCGGGGTCACTGGCGGCTTGCGCCAGCCCGCCCAGCATCTGGCGCTGGGTTTGCTCAAACTCGGCCGCCGAGAACGCGGGTTCGCGCAGCACCTCGGCCAGCAAGGTGAGGGCGGGCACCAGTTGATCGCGTTTGGTGTTCAGGCCCGCT
>JAYWDK010000152.1:0-15194 GCA_043779845.1 Betaproteobacteria bacterium
TTTCGTCGAGCGAGCCAACTTGTTGAACCGCCCACTGCGGACCCGCACGGTGGGTGGTGTGGGGGCTGGGAGTTAGATACTCCTGGCTACCCGATTGGTGGCGTGTCGCCAGTAGTCGTTTATGGCCGCCTCGTCAGCCCCGGCCGTCGGGTGCGCGCCGAGTGGATGGCAGACCGCGCGCGGCCGGGCTTTCAAAGCGCAGGCGCAACTGCCAAACGCCCCCGGGCTGTGGTGACCAGATATCGACGACGAAGGTCGCCACACCAGAAGCCTCGCGCCGCACAAAGCTGGCCACCGCCTGGTCGCCGGTCTCGTGCACCGCGAGCTGCTCAATCGCAGCGCCGACCGCCGCCTTGCGCTGCAACCAGTCGTTGCGCGGCACCAGCTTGGCGTCGTTGCCGCGCAGCTCAAAGAAGGTGGACACCAGCTTGTCCAGCGCGGCTGCGTCGTGATGAGCCTGCGCATCGGCCAACTCGCGTTCCAGTTGGCCTAACTGCTGCACATAGCGCGTCAGCGTGGGCACACCGCGCCCAGTGGGTTGGGCGGCCGCAGGTGCCCAACCCGCAGCCAAACCCAGGCAAAGCACAAATACCCCGCAGGTGGCTGAAAGCGCGCGCACGGCCGGCCGGTCAGAACGACAGCGAGCAGTAGCCCGTCGTGCCCGAGTTGACCCAGTTCTGCTGCAGCTTCCAGTTGCGGCCGCCGAAGGCCACGTTGTACTTGGCGCCGGTGGCGGCGGTCAGCAGCGTGCCAAACTTCCAGGCGCACTTGTCGCCGTTTTCGTTGCCGGTGCTGTCATACCAGGCGTTCAGGTCGGGGTCGCTGACGGTCTCGGACAACTCGTGAAAGATCACGCTGGTCATCGCGTCAACGCCGCCATCGCCGTTGGGCGAGGGGTTGACCACGCCGCAGCCGGCCGGGGCGATCGTGGCCGGGTTGCCCACGAAGGAATACTTGATGTCCGAGCCGCCGATGGTGCCGTGGGTGTGCCAGCCGCAGTACTGCGAACCAAAGCCCGAGCTTTCTTTGACGTCTGGCGCGGTCAGCACAAAGTACACGGCATTGCTGTCCTTCGGGAACCAGCCGGCGGCGATCACGTTGGACACCAGCGTCTTGATGCTCGCGTCAGACAGCGTCTTGCCCAGCGAGTAGTTGTCAACGTGGCTGCCCATCAGCGTCACGCTGTTGGTGACCGGCGACTTCACCGTGCCTGCCAGGCTGTAGTAGGACGTGTTGGTGTTGTAGATCGGCGTGCCGCCCAGCGTCTGCATGAAGCCGTCAAGGATGCCCATCTGCGTGGCAGTCCAGGTGCCGTAATACAACAGGTAGACCTTGGTGAGACCACTCATCACCGGGCCACCGTGGTAGTTGATGCCGGCGCCTTTGACCGTGGCCGATCCGATGGTGGCCCGGCCAGCAGTGACGTCATCGCGCCGACGCTGGGTGGCCACTTCGTCGATCTCGCCATGGCCACGACCCGTGGGCCGGTAGACATGGTCGGACTCATTGTTCAGTGGGGCCGCATGGGCGGCGGTCAGCATGGCAAGGGACAGGGCCGCAGCAAGCGGCAACAGGGCGAATTGGCGCATGACGCACTCCAGATCAGGTTGTAGGCATCCCAAGGGTCCGGGAATTTGGATGCGCCGTATACCGCGTTGGCACGGCAATCAGTAGACCATGCGGCGCGACCCAGGCCATGTGCAGGGCCCCGGATCTAGGGGGGTTTAACTTCACGGTGGTAAGCAGAAGTGATTAGACGAGCCGCCGCAGTGCGCGGTGCGCGCTGGCAGTTGCTGCGTGAATCCTCGAACCTGGTGACCGGCCCAAGTCACGGCGCATCACGCGTTTTGTGGCCGGTGCCAGCATCGGCTTGATGCGTGACCCGGAGGCAATGATCTGGTCGTCCGATTCAACAAGTGGCCGCACCAAGTAGACCCGTCCGTCCGGGGGACAGACGCCCAACATCGATCTTGGCTGCGTGGGCAACGTGGCCGCTTGAGACGGCACGTGCGTCACCACTCAAAGCGTGGCGCGAATTCGAATTTCGGTGCTTTGCTGGGTGGCACTTTGCGTGACGGCACACGGGGTGATGCCCGTTTCGCCCACGACGTTGGCGGCCACTGAATAACCGTCGGGAACGCCGTCCATCAACAGGGCGCCCACGGCGGCCGAGCAGCTCAAGCCGGCGGTCTTGACACCCTTGCGAGTGGCCGTCCAGCTGACAAAATTCAGGGCCGATGCCGTGTTGACCGCGCCCTTGATGCTTTGCAGGGCGGCGTCGTTGGCGTCTCGGCTCATGTCGGCTATCCGAGGCAAGGCAACAGCGGACAGCGTGCCCGCGATCACGATGACCGCCAAGAGTTCAATCAGCGTAAAGCCCTTTTGGCGACGGTTCAGACGGGGATGGTTCACAGGCTGTCTCTCCGGTATCTTTTGGGCGTGCGCAAGCATAGCGAGCAAGGCGCGAACCTGGCCGGGTGCGGCCCCCCTCAAGTCAGTGGCGGGGCGAGTGGTGCGAGGCAGCTGCGCGGGCCTGCGCAGCTTGTTTCAACTGGGCCGCTTGCCAGCCCAGCCCGCCAAGTTGGCACCGCTTTTTAAACGTCCTCGGGCACCATCTCGATGGCGCCACACGGGCACTCGGCCGCGCACAGGCCGCAGCCCTTGCAGTAGTCGAGCTTGAACTCATATCCCCGGCCCGGCCCCAGCTTCAGCACGGCGTTGTCTGGGCACACGCCGTAGCAGTTGTCGCACTCAAAACAGTTGCCACAACTCAGACAGCGGCGGGCCTCGAACAGGGCGTTGTCAGTGCTCAGGCCCCCCTGCACTTCGTCAAAACTGCTGGTGCGCCGGGCCAGGTCCAGCTGGGGGCGCACGGTGGGCGGGGCGTCGCTGAAGTACCAGGGGTTGATGCGGTCGAAGGTGGCGGGCGCATGTTTTGGCGTCTGCGCTGGCGTTTGCGCTGGCGTCTGCGCTGGCGTGTGGGTTGGGGCGTGCGTTTTTGCGTGCGTTTTTGCGTGCGTTTGCGCGGCGCGGGCGGCCTTGTTGCGCAGCCACGCGTCGATATGGCGCGCGGCTTTTTTGCCGTGGCCCACGGCCACCGTCACGTTGCGCTCAGCGGGCACCATGTCGCCCCCGGCAAACAGGCCGGCGTGGCCGGTCATCATGGTGGCGGGGTCCACCTGCACCACGCCGTCAAATACCAGCAGGTCGGGCACGTTGTCGAGCAAACCCAGATCCACGTCCTGGCCCAGCGCCAGCACCAGTGAGTCGGCCTCCAGCGTCTCGAACTCACCCGTTGGCTGCGGCTGGCCTTGCGCATCAAGCACCATTTTTTCGATCTTCAGCGTCTCGGGGTGGCCGTCGCTGCCAGCCTGTTTGATGGTGCTCAGCCACTTGACCTGCACGCCCTCCTGCAGCGCCTCTTCAAGTTCAAAGTCATGCGCCGGCATCTTTTCGCGCGTGCGGCGGTACACGATGACAGCCTCGGTGGCGCCTAGGAGCCTGTCGATGGCGGTATTGCCGCCGCCATAAACCACCACGCGCCGGCCCAACATCGGCTTCGCTTCGCCGTCCATCGAGCGCAACACGGCCACCGCATCCAGAATGCGCGATGAATCTTTGGCGGGGATGAAAGCCCGCTTGGCAATGTGCGCGCCCACCGCCAAAAACGCCGCGTCAAAACCACCCTGCTTCATGGTTTGCGCCAGGTCAGCCACCCGCGCATTGAGTTGCAGCGTGACGCCCAGGTCAACGATGCGGGCCACCTCGGCCGCCAGCACGTCACGCGGCAGCCGGTATTGGGGACGCCGTAGCGCATCATGCCGCCCGCCAGCGGGCCGGCCTCCATCACCGTGACGGCGTGGCCTAACTTGCGAAAGTGGTAGGCGGCCGACAGGCCCGACGGCCCCGCGCCCACCACCAGCACGTGCTGGCGTGTCACGGTGCCGGGCGCCTCAAAACGCCAGCCTTGCTGGATGGCCTGGTCACCCAAAAAGCGCTCCACCGAGTTGATGCCCACGGCGGTATCGAGCTGGGCGCGGTTGCACGCCGATTCACAGCTGTGATAACAAACCCGGCCCATCACCGCCGGGAACGGGTTGTCGCACACCAAGTGGCGCCATGCGGCCTCGTAGGCGCCGCTCTCGGCGTGGAACAGCCAGCCCTGGATGTCTTCCCCAGCGGGGCATCGGGCGTTGCACGGTGGCAAACGACTCACGTAGACCGGGCGCTCGGTGCGCCAGGTGCCGGTTTTGTTGGCCAGCGATGAGCCCGGGTCCAGCGTGATGGCGAATGGTTTGTGCATGTCAACCTCCCTCTGCGTCGTCCAGCGGCGGCTGCTGCGGCCAGGGTTCGTCGACCAGCTTGAAGCGCCGGATGTTGCGGTCGGCCTGGGCCTGGATCTGGGCCAGCGTGGGCTCGTTTTGGGGCGGACCAAACACGTGGGCAAAGCGTTTTTGCGGCCGCAGATATGCCTGACAAGCAGCCAAAACCGATGTCGGTGGTGCCCCCGTCGCCACCTTGGGCAATCACCCGGATGTCGGGCCGGGCCGGTGCGCCGGCGGCCGCCCCGCCCGCCGCCCCGCCCGTCGCAAACAAGCGCTGTTGGGCCTTGGCCGCCTGCACCTTCAGCGCGGCCGCAATGCCCGTGCCCGCCACCGCCGCGTTGCCAAACAGCGAGTGGATCCAGGGCAATGCCCATGAGGTTTCGGGGTATGGCGTTGAAAACACCTCCAGGCAACCCGTGGCATTGGCGGCGATGAGCTGGTTGCCGGTGGCACGCATGGCGGCGTCCACCGCGTAGCGCGCGCCCAGGGCCTCGCCGCAACCCTGGCAGGCACGGTGGCCTGAATCCAGCGAGTTGGCGCGTGCCGTGGACGCCTGCACGCTGCGCCAGCGCCACCACCACGGTTTCGGCGTCATCGGTGCGGTAGCCGCGCACCAGTCCGCCCGATTGGCGGCCAAAGCGTGCTGCAAATTCAGCCGCAAAACGCGGGATCACCTCCGGCGCCTGCAACTGCTTGGCGTGCGCCAGGTAGCGCACCTCCATGAAGGCCTCGGGGCCCACCCTGGCGCCGATGGACACGGGCTCGGCCGGGTCCAGCACCTGGCGCGGCGCGTAAGGCGGCAAATAGGCGTCGACCTCGGCCTGATCGGGCATGTGCACGCGCTCGCAGGCGTGGGTGAGGATGAAGTCGTCGATGCACACCATCACCGGCATCGACAACTCCTCGGCCAGCCTGAAGGCCTGGATGTGCAGATCCAGCGCCTCTTGATTGGTCTCGGCAAAGAGCTGGATCCAGCCGCAATCACGCTGGCTCATGGAGTCGCTGTGGTCGTTCCCGATGTTGATGGGCGCGCCGATGGCGCGGTTGGCCACCGTCATCACAATGGGCAGGCCCAAACCCGAGGCGTTGTAAACCGCCTCGGCCATGAACAACAAACCCTGGCTGGCGGTGGCGGTGTAGCAGCGCGCGCCGGCGGCCGACGCACCAATGGCCACACTCACGGCGGTAAATTCACTCTCGACATTGATGAACTCGCAAGGGGCGAGCGAGCCGTTTTTGACGCGCTCGCCCAGGCCCTCGACGATGTGGGTTTGCGGCGAGATCGGGTAAGCGCAAATCACCTCGGGCCGGCACAGCGCCACCGCTTCGGCCACGGCTTGCGAGCCCTCAACTTGTTTCAGCATGGGCCAGCTCCTGCATTTCGTTTTTGACAAACGCAAAGGCCTCGGGGGCGACGGCCACGTTGGCCTCGGCCACCTTGCCACTGAACTTTTGGCGGATGGCGTGGGCCACCGCGTCCAGCGTGAGCAAGCCCGCCAGCGCCGCAAAACCGCCCAGCATCACGGCGTTGGGCAAGGGCCGGCCCAGGTGCGCGCGGGCGATATCGCTGGCCGGCACGGTGATCAGGCGCTCCGGGCGAAAGCGTTGTTCGATGTCGGCCAAGCCCAGCGCGTGAACGCTGCGGGTGCTGTTGATCAACACATAACCCGCAGCTTGCAGGCCCTGAAACACATCCACCTGGTGCGGCAGCTTAGGGTCGAGCACCACCAATACGTCGGGCGCCAGGATGGGCTCGCGCAGGCGGATCTCGTGTTCATCGATGCGGCAAAACGCCACCACCGGCGCGCCCGTGCGCTCGGATCCAAAACTGGGGAATGCCTGCGCGTGGCAGCCTTGCTCAAAGGCCGCGACCGACAGCAACCCGGCGGCCGTGACCACCCCTTGGCCGCCGCGCCCATGCACCCGGATTTGCAGCATCTTGAGGCTCTCCTTTTGCCGCCGCAGGGCGTTGATCCAGCACGCGTCGGTTGCCGGCAATTCTTCGCCCAGTGCCAACAAGCGTGCTTGCGCCGCATCAATTCAATCCGGGCGCAACACACCTGGCCTGTGTGGGCCAGATCCTGCGGGGGGTGGCCGCCAGCTGCTGGCACCCATCGCCTATCCCACCAAGCCCATGGTGCTGGACCCGTTGATCGACACCGTGAATCGCTTGCTGGACAACAAGGCGTCCACCCAATGGATGTAAATCGCCGTCAGCCCAGGGCAGGCCTCAGAGGCTGAGAGGAATTCGAGCGTGACCGAGCAGCGCGCCAAAAGGTGTCCGATCTAGGCGCAAAGCACAGCCATAGCCCGGGCTATGGCGAGCGTTTGCAGAGACTAGCGGGCGTCTTTTGGTGTGATGAGCGGGCATGATCGAAAAATTCTCAGCCTCTCAGACCGGTGAGCGCAGCCTGAAGCGCTGCAGCTTGCCGGTCTCGGTGCGCGGCAGCACCGCCCTGAACTCGATGGCACGTGGGTACTTGTAGGGCGCCACGGTGGCTTTGACAAAGTCTTGCAGCACGCGCACCAAAGCGTCGTCGCCCAGCACGCCGGGCTTGAGCACCACAAAGGCCTTGACGATCTGACCACGTTGCTCGTCGGGCATGCCGATCACCGCGCATTCGGCCACCAGCGGGTGCAACAGCAAGGCGTCTTCCACCTCGGGGCTGGCGATGTTGTAGCCGGCCGAGACGATCATGTCGTCGGTGCGCGACTGGTAAAAAAAGTAGCCGTCGGCGTCCATGCTGTAGGCGTCACCAGTGAGGTTCCAGCCGTTTTGCACGTAGCGCTTTTGCCGCGCATCGTCGAGGTAGCGGCAGCCGGTGGGGCCTTTCACTGCCAGGCGGCCCACGGTGCCAACGGGCACGGGTTGCAAGTTGTCGTCCAGCACGCAGGCAAAGTAGCCCGGCACCACGCGTCCGGTGGCGCCAGGCCGGGCATGGGCCTCGTCGGCCGAGATGAAAATGTGCAGCATCTCGGTGGCGCCAATGCCATCGATCAGCTCAAGGCCGGTGGCCTCACGCCACAGCGTGCGGGTGGCCGCCGGCAGCGCCTCACCGGCCGACACACACTTGCGCAGCGTGCCACCTAACGCGGTGGATACGCGCATCGTGCCAGCGCTGGCCGCCATAGCGCGGTACGAGGTAGGCGCCGTGAACATCACCGTGGCGCCAAAGCGTTGGGTGGCGGCCAGCAGATCGGGCGGCGAGGCTTTTTCAAGCAGCACGCAGGCAGCGCCCAGGCTCATGGGGAACAACACCAGCCCGCCCAGGCCAAACGTGAACGCCAGCGGCGGGCTGCCGATGAACACGTCATCCGGTGTGGCGCGCAACACCTGCGGCGGAAAGCAGGCGCAGGCCGCCATCACGTCGCGATGAAAGTGCATGGTGGCCTTGGGCTGACCGGTGGTGCCCGAGGTGAAGGCCAGCAGGCAAACGTCGTCGGCGGCGGTGTCCACCGCCTCAAACTCGGCGGGTTGCAGGGCAGCGCGGGCCTCCAGGCTATCGGCCAAAACATCGGCGACGGTGTTGGCGACAGGCCGGCCGAAGCTCAGCACCTGGCGCAGCACCGGAGCGGCGGCGGCGGCCGCCGTCAGCTCGCCCAGCAAGCCGTGATCACACAGCGCGTGGCTGATCTGGGCTTTTTTTATGATCTGCACCAGCTCCTTGCAACGCAGCATGGGCATGCTGCCCACCGCGATGCCGCCGGCCTTGACCACCGCAAACCAGCACGCCACCAGCATGGGTTTGTTGACTGAGCGCAGCAGCACGCGCTGGCCGGGCACCAGGCCCAATTCACGCACCAGCACGTTGGCAATGCGGTTGGCATGCAGCAGCAAGTCAGCGTAGGTCCAAGCCGTGCCATCAGGCGCCACCAGGCAGCGCCGCGCGCCCTCGCCTGCGGCCACGCGCTTGTCCAGCAGTTCAAGCGCGCAATTCACGCGATCGGGGAATTGCAGCTCGGGCAGCTCGAACAAAAACTCGGGCAAGTCGGCGCCCGTGGGCAGCCGATCACGGGCAAAAGTATCCAGGTGGGCGGACGCGATCATGGTGCGGTGCGCGGCCTGAAGGCGGCCCTGCGAAACGCTGCGGCATGGCGCCTGGCGCGGCAAGGTCGTGACCGGTCGGCCTTGAAATGAAAGGAGATATTTACTTTACTCCTAAATCATTTTTGCGCCTAGTCGGGCTTGAATTTACTTTACTTTTAAATTACTTTCAAGGCACTAGCGCAGGCCTTGGCCAGGTCAAGTACCACGCGCGCCATCCAGCAAGAGCCGGTTTCAGCGCGTCATCCAGCGGCGGCTGGCGTAGCTCAGCGCGTCCACCAAGGCCACCAAGCCCAGCATCGCGGCCAGGATGGTGCAGGTCTTGGCCATGTGGAACAAACCCATGTGGAAGGCCAGCAACTGGCCCAGCCCGCCCGCACCCACCACGCCCAGCACGGCGGCGGCGCGGATGTTGTTTTCCCAGCGGTACAGCGTGTAGCTCATCAGCTGAGGCAGCACTTGGGGCAGCGTGGCGTAGAGCAGCACGCGCGCGCCCACCACGCCCTGGGTGCGCAAGGCGACGGCAGGCCCCGGCGGCGCGTTTTCAAGCGCCTCCGAGAACAAGCGGCCCAGCACGCCGGTGGTGTGCAGCGCCAGCGCCAAGGTGCCCGCCAGCGGCCCCAGCCCGGCCGACACCAGCAGCAAGGCGGCCCACACCAATTCGGGGATGGCACGCAGCGCGTTGAACAACCAGCGCGTGGGCACGCGGCCCCAGCCCGCGTGGGTGCGGCCCACGCCGTCGGTGCTCAGGCTGGCTGGCCCGGCGAGCAACAAGGCGCCGATGGCCGCCAGCAAGGTGCCCAGCACTGACATGGCCAGCGTCTCCACCGTGCCCCAGCCCAGCTTGCGCAAAAACGCCGGGCTGAGGTCGGGCGGAAAGAATTCGGCCAAAAACCGGCCCATGGCGCGCGCGGCATCGAGTGAGAAAAACTGCGCCCACTGCAAATCAAGCGACCAGAAGCTGAGCACCACCAGCACCAACAAGCCCAGCGTGAACCAGCAGGCCGTGCAGCGGGCGTTGAACAGCGGTGGTGGCAGATGCTGCGGCGGCGGCGGCGTGGGCGTGGGCAATGCCAAGGCTGGCGATGGGGCGCGGGTTTTGAGTGGGCTCATGGTGGTTTCAACCCAGCGCTTTGCGCAGCCAGGCGCTGCTGCGGTCGGCCAGCGCCACCAGGGCCACAAACACCGCCAGCATGGTGGCCACCTCACCGCCGTTGAACATCTTCATCGCGCCGTCCAGCTGCTGGCCCAGGCCGCCCGCGCCGACAAAACCCAACACCACGGACGAGCGTATGGCGCACTCCCAGCGGTACACGGTGTACGAGGCCAGCTCGGCGGCGTTTTGTGGCAGCAGGCCGTAAAAAAACGCTTGCAGCCGGCTGCTGCCGTTGCGCAGCAAGGCCTCGGTGGGGCCCGTTTCGCCGCTTTCCAGGATCTCGCCGTACACCTTGCCCAGCATGCCGCCGTAGGTGAGTGCAATGGCCAGCACGCCGGCCGTGGGGCCCAGGCCCACCACCCGCACGAAGACCAGCGCCCACACCAATTCAGGCGTGCTGCGCAGCACGATCAACACGTTGCGCAAGCCTTGGCGCACCCAAAACGGGCCGCGCGCCATGCGCCCAGCCAAGGCCGAGATCGACAGCACCCGCGTGGTCAGCAGCGCCAAGGGCAGCGCCAGGCCCAGCGCCAACGTGATGCCTGCGGTGGCCATGGCCACAGTGCGCCAGGTTTCGCGGGCCACCAGCGCCAAAAAATCAGCGCCGTGCGCGGGCGGAAAAAACCCGGCCAAAAACTGGCCGGTGACGCGCAGGCCCTCGGGCGCCAACATGAGCCACGGCTTGAACTCGGTGGCCACGGCCAGCGGCCATAGCAGTACCAGGCCGGCGCTGATCCAAAAAACCCGGCCCAACCAGGCGGGGTCGTGCGTGGGCGGCGCCTCCCGGCTGGGCGGCGCTGCCTTGGCGGCGGGGCTCATCGGCAATGCATCACCGCCGGCACGGCGGGCGGGGGTGGCGCCACCTCGGGCTCGGGCGACTGGTCGTGAAGCTCGTGCTCGTGCTGCGCGTACAACTTGGCCAAAAGCTCGGGCGTCACCAAGGCTGTGGGCAAGTCAAAGGCCAGCGCACCATCGCGCAATCCCACAATGCGCGGAAAGTGGGCCAGCGCCATGTCCACCTGGTGCAGCGTGGCCACCAGCGTGACACCACGCGCCCGCGCCTCGCCCACCAGCGTGAGCATGGCTTGCTGGGCGCGCAGCGGATCAAGCGCCGAGAGCGGCTCGTCGATCAGCCACAGCGTGGCCGGCGCCAGCAGCGCGCGGGCCAGGCCCACACGCTGGCGCTCGCCGCCCGACAGCCGGTCCACCCGCTCAAACAGCTTGTCGGCCAGATCAAAACGCAGCAGCGCGGCGTGCGCTGCCGGGATGTCGGACGGGTAAAACAGCGACCGCAAGCTAGCCCACCCACCCATGCCGGGCAAGCGCCCCGCCAGCACCGACGTGACCACCCGTTGCCGAGGCGGCAAGGGCGGCACTTGCGGCGCCAAAAACAAACAAGCACGCAAGGCTTGCAGGGCGCGGCGCGGCAGCAGCCAAGGATTTTTATCGCCCAAGATGAGCGTGCCCGACAGCGGCGGCAAAGCGCAGGCCAACACTTGCAACAAGCTGGTTTTGCCCGCGCCCGACGGGCCGATCACCGCCACTTGCTCACCATCTGCCACGTGCAGGCTCAGGGCCCGCAAGGCCGGGGCGGCACCGGGCCGCGCGGCGGGGTGCCGCGCGGCAATTTGGTGCAGGGCAATCTTCAAGGCAAAACGCGGCGCGGCGCGGTGATCAAGGCCAAGCGGATGGACGCCAAAGCGTTACAGCAAGCCAGCGCTGCGGGCCGCCGTCTCGATGCCCTTGTAGTTGTCGGCCTTGGTAGGCACAAACCGGGTGGCGCGTTGCAGGTCCAGGATCTCGCGGCCCTCGGCGGTGTCGCGGCTCAGGCTCAACAGCGCCTGGGTGAGCTTTTCACGCAGCGCGGCTGGCATGTCGGCGTGCACCGTCCAGTTGTAATCAAAGTAGGTGGGCGTGGTGAAAAACACGCGCACTTTGCTGGTGTCCACCTTTTTGTCGGCCACAAATTTGTCCCACACCGAGATGTTCAGCGCACCGGCCTGCACCTTGCCCGAGGCCACGGCGGCAATGGTGGCGTCATGCGCGCCGCTGTAGGCCACGCGCTTCAGGTCTTTGTCAGGATCAACGCCGGCTTGCAGCAAAAAGCTGCGTGGCATCAGGTGGCCCGAGGTGGAGCTTTGTGAGCCAAAGCTCAGGTCATGGCCTTTCAGGTCAGCCAGCTTGGTGATGGTGGGGTCGGTGGTGATGAACACCGAGCGAAAGCGCTCGTCTTCTTCACGCTGCACCAGCGGCAGCACCTTTCCGCCCGAGCGCACGTTGGCTTGCACAAAAGTGAAGCCGCCAAACCAGGCCAGGTCGACTTTTTTGGCCACCAGCGCCTCCACCGACGCGGCGTAATCGGTGACGGGCGTGAACTCCACCTTCATGCCCAGCTTGGCTTCCAGGTACTTGACCAGGGGCGCGGCCTTGCGGGCCAATTCGGTGGGCGATTCATCGGGGATGGCGGTGACGCGGAACACCGCCTGGGCCTGTGCCAACGCGGCAAAACCGATCAAGCTGCAGGCCAGCAAAGCGCGGCGAAGACAAAGGTGACTACAAACGGGGGACACGCTCAACATCGCTCAAGCTCCAGACAAAAAGTAGGGTGGCGCAGCCCGGTGGGGCCGCTTTGGCCCGTATTGGAACCGATGCGACAAAGGCGTGCCCGCGCACTGGTTGGCCGCTGCTACATTGCGGGCCGTTGACTCTGGCCAGGGGCCCTGCCATGAAAACGCCGTCAAGCACGCATCAACCCATGCCACAAACCACACCACAATTTTTTCAGCTGCACCAGATCGACCACGAGTCGCTGGCCGCCGAGGCCCGCGCCGGCTTGTTGGCAAGGCCGGCCGAAGCCAGCCCCAAGTTTTTTTACGACGCGCTGGGTTCACGCCTGTTTGACGCCATCACCGCGCTCGACGAGTACTACCCCACCCGCACCGAGGCGGCCATCCTGGCCGACCACGAGGCGGCTATCAGCGCCGCCGTGCGGGCTCACTTTGGCCCAGCGGGCTTGGGCACGCTGGTGGATCTGGGCGCGGGCAACTGCGCCAAGGCGGCGCGCTTGTTCACGCCGCTGGCCCCTCGCCGCTATGTGGCGGTGGACATTTCAGTGGATTTTTTGCGCCAATCACTGGCCAGCTTGCAGCGCGAGTACCCGGCCCTCGACATGGTGGGCGTGGGCCTTGATTTTTCAGCCCAACTAACGCTGCCGCCCGGCTTGGTGACCGGCCCCGCGCTGGTGTTTTATCCGGGCTCGAGCATCGGCAACTTTCACCCCGACGCCGCCCTGCGCCTGCTGCGCGAAGCGCGTGAGCTGAGCCAGGGCGGCGCGCTGCTGATCGGCGTGGATCTGGTCAAGCCGGCCGAACTGCTGGAGCCCGCATACGACGACACCCTGGGCGTCACCAGCGCCTTCAACCTGAACCTGCTGCGGCACTTGAACCGGCTGATTGGCAGTGACTTTGTGCTGCGCGACTGGCGCCACGTGGCCGTGTTCAACCCCTTGGCGTCGCGCATTGAAATGCACCTGGAGGCTCGCAGCGCCACCACCGTGTGCTGGCCCGGCGGCGAGCGCCTGTTTGCCGCCGGCGAACGGCTGCACACCGAGAACTCCTACAAATGGCTTCGGGGTGACTTTGAGGCCATGCTGCGCGACGCCGGTTTTGGCCGGGTGCAGCACTGGACCGACGACCGTGGCTGGTATGGCGTGATGCTGGCCGAGGTGGTTTGATCAGATCGCGCAGCTTCTGAAGCCCGCAAAAATGTCGGTGCGCTCAGCGGTAAAAAAATTGCGGTAGCGCGGGTGGTGCATTCGTGGCTGGGTGGCCCGTGAGGCGCCTCGCAACACCTGCCGGCTGCCAAACCAGGGCGCCGAGTAGTCGCGGTAGGGGTGGGCGACAAAGCCCGGGTAGGGGTTAAAGACAGTGCTTGTCCATTCCCACACCTCACCCCAGGCAAAGGTGGCGTTCTGGTGGGCGGCTTGACAACACGCGGCGCGCTCCCACTCGGCCTCGGTGGGCAGGCGCCTGCCGGCCCAGTGGCACCAGGCCTGGGCTTCAAAATAGCTCAGGTGGCAGGCGGGCAAGTTGGCATCGAGCGTGAGCCATTCGCCGTGGCGCTGCTGCTGCCAAGCCGCGCCACGGCGCCGCAAATAACGCGGCAGGTGATGGGCCTGGCGACCATCATCACGGCGGGGATCGGCCTGGTTTTTGTCGGCAGAGTCCAGCCCGGCCAGCCAGGCGCCCCCGGCCGCCGACCACCAGCGCACATCCGTGTAACCGCCGGCCTCAACAAACAGCAGGTACTCGGCCCAGCGCACAACGCGGCTGTCGATCTGGCAGGCGGGCAAGGCCAATTCATGCGCGCCCAGTTCGTTGTCAAACCCAAAACCCGGGCCGTCAAAACCCAGGCGCCACGGGCCGGCCTCGAACGCCAGCCCCGGGTTGGCATCGGCCAAAGACTGGGGCCGCCAACGTGGGTCGTCAACCTGCAAACCCAATGATTGCGCCATGGTCAGCGCGGCCTCGTGGTGCATGTCTTCATGCAGCAAGGCCAGGCGGAAAAAGTACAGCGCGGCGTCAGCGGTTTGTGCGTCTTGCGCGCCTAGCGGTTCTTGCATGGCCTGCAACAAAGCCAGCGTCTGCGCGAGTTGCTTGTCCAGCGTGGCGCGGGTGGCGTCGGCATCCGGCAGCGGCAGCGACCAACGGCTGGCGTGCGGCACGCGGCTGGAGTCATACAAGGCGTCGCCAGGGCAACTGGGGCGCGGTGCGTCGGGGTTGGCCAGAAAGCCGCGCGGGCGTTGGTTGTTGAGCGCCAGCCAGTGCGACTGAAACCAGCCAGTGTGGCCCAGCTCCCACAGCGGCGGGTTCAACTCGGCGCGCTGCGGCACCGTTTGCCCGGTCTGCGCCAGGGCCGCGTCCACCGCCGCAAACGTGGCCAGGGTGTCGCGCCGGCTGTCGCGCAAGGCCTGGGCCAAAACCTCGGCGCCCGCAGCCCGAATGGCCTGGCCCACATCGCCTGAAGTGCCTACATCGGCTGAAGTCGTCATGGCGATGCTCGCCTCGCCGGACTTCGGGCAGGCGCAGGCCGAGGCCCGCCGCGCCGCGAATGATGTGCGACAGGCCGAGCGTTCGCTGGCGCGGGTGACGGAGTTGTTCGAGCACGGGGCCGCGCCGCACAAGGACGTGGAGTCTGCGGAGTCAGAGTCCGCCCGCGCGCAGTCGGAACAGGAACGCGCTCAGGCGCGGTTGGCGCTGTATGGCGGCAGCAGTGGTGCGATTGATCAGGCCATCGCGCTAAATAGCCCGCTCGGCGGCGTGATCGTGGAGAAGAACTTGAACCCGGGCCAGGAGGTGCGCCCGGACCAGATGCTCGCGGGTCTGCCGCAGTTCGGTGCGCCGTTGTTCGTCGTCACCGACCCCACTCACCTGTGGGTGCTGCTGGACGCGACGGAGAGTGAACTTTGCCACCTCAAGCCTGGCTCGCCGATGGTCATACGTTCCCAAGCGTTGCCTGAAGCTTCCCACTTGGGCCGGCTTGAGGTGGTTTCCGATTCGTTCGACCCCGCGACACGCATGCTTCGGGTGCGCGGTGCGGTGGAGAATGCCGACCGGACGCTCAAGGCCGAGATGCTCGTCACGGCGGAGATTGAAGTGCCGGTGGCCAG
>JAYWDK010000153.1:0-15172 GCA_043779845.1 Betaproteobacteria bacterium
CGGCCCCAGCTGCTGGCCGCACGAACCGGCGTGCTGCTCGCCTTGGGCTTGTGCGTGCAAGTGGTCAGCGCCACGCCCTGGTTTGAGGACTGGGCGCCCCGTTTGTGGCAGGCGCCGCTGGTGGCGGTGGCCGTGGGCAATGCGGTGTTGTTCTGGTTGTTTGTGCAGGCGCTGTTGAATGATGACTTTGCACTGCTGCCGGTGCACGGCCTGGCTTGGGCCGGCGTGGCCGCCCTGAGCGGGCTGAACTGCGCCGTGGTGGCCAACAGCGGATCGGTCGTGGCGCCCATCACCATGGGCTTGCAGCGGGCCGTGCCCTTGGTGTTTTCAGTGCTGACCGCCGTGGCAGCGGCCCGGCACTGGCGCGCCGATCTGGTGGAAGGACGGCGCCGGCTGCGCGCGTTCATCGTGCTGACCGGCATGGCTTACACCCTGGCCATGCTGGCGGCCCGACTGACCGCTCCACACGGCCGGCTGACCCACCCAACCGCCACGCTGGACGTGCTGGGCCTGCTGCTGATCGTGGCCGTGGTGGCCTGGCATTTGCTGCGCCTGACCCACTCGGATTTGTTCCCGGTGCCCGTGCTGGCGGCGGCGCCAACCGCTGCGCCCCTGGCCGAGCAGATCATCGCCACCGCCGCCGCCGCCACCACCGCCAACAGCGATACCAACGCCGACGCGCTGCCGCCGCCCGACCTCGCCGAGCAAAATCTGGCCCTGGCCTTGCAGCGGCTGATGGACGGTGAACACGCCTACCGCAGCGAAAACCTCAGCGTCACCCGCCTGGCCGCGCGGCTGGCGGTGCCCGAGTACCGGCTGCGGCGCTTGATCAACCAGCGGCTGGGTCATCGCAACTTCAACGCCTACATCAACGGCTTCAGGTTGACTGAGGCCAGCGCCGCCCTGGCAGACCCTGCCCGGCGCGACTTGCCTGTCTTGACGATTGCGCTGTCGGCCGGATTCCAGTCGATTGGCCCGTTCAACCGGGCGTTCAAGGCCCTGACCGGCCAAACGCCGACCGAGTTTCGACTGGAGAATCTGGCCGATTCCTGAAATTCGACACATCGGCCAGCCGAAAATTGGCGGTTGCGGGCTTCGGCGAGACAGCGCCGCCCCGGCCCGGCATCGTGCGCTTCACCAGGGGCCGGGCTCTTGATGAGGAGAGTGTGTGATGCGTTTATTCAAAAATCGGGCGGGCGAAGGTGGCGGGCTGGACGGCGGTGGCCAGCGCAGCAGGTGGGGGTTGGTGAGGTGGTTCGCGTTGTGGTTCGCGTTGTGTGCGGCGCTGTGTGTCGCGTTGAGCGGGCCCGCGTTGGCCAGCACCGGTCTGAGCGAGATCCCCGCCACCGCCACCGACGGCCCCGTCACGCTGTACTACCCGTCCAGTGACGCGGCGCTGCCGGTGCGGCGTGGGCCCTTCAACCTGAGCCTGGCCGCGCAAGGCCTGCCGGTGCGCGGCAATGGGCACTTGATCGTGATCTCGCACGGCTCGGGCGGTGCACCCTGGGGGCACGCCGATCTGGCGCGAACCCTGGTTGACGCAGGCTTTGTGGTGGCCCTGCCCGAGCACCGGGCCGACAACTACAAGGACGACAGCAACCCCGGCCCCGACAGCTGGGCCCTGCGCCCGGCCGAGGTGTCACGCGCCATCGACGCCGTGGGGCGCGACAGCCGTTTTGCACCGCTGCTGGCACTGGACAAAGTGGGCGTTTACGGCATGTCGGCTGGCGGCCACACCGCCCTCAGCATGGCCGGCGGGCGCTGGTCACCGGCCGGCTTCAAGCAACACTGCGAGGCCAATCTGGTGGCCGATTTCCAGTCCTGCGTCGGCCTGATCACGCGGCTGACCGGTGGGCCCTTGGATGGCCTCAAAAAATGGGCCGCGCTGGCCGTCATCCGGTATCGTTTTGACGATGCCGGCGTGCACCAGCACGACGACCCACGCGTGGCCGCCGTGGTGGCCGGCGTGCCCTCGTCGGCCGATTTCGACATGGCCTCGCTGGCCACGCCACGGGTGCCGCTGGGCCTGGTCACCGCGCAGGCTGACCGCTGGCTGGTGCCGCGCTTTCACAGCAGCCGGGTGCTGCAAGCCTGCCAAACCTGCGAGCACCTGGCCGACCTGCCCACCGCCGGCCATGGCGCCTTGCTGTCGCCGCTGCCACCGGGCCTCACGGGTTTGCTGGGCGACATGCTGAACGACCCGCCCGGTTTTGACCGCAACCAGATGCCCGAGGTTGACCGCAAGATCACGGCGTTTTTCAGCCGGCATTTGTTGCGGCCTTGACCCCACCCGCCGTCGGCATCCTGTCGCCGCAAAGGGGGTCAGCAGCCGTCGACGCGGCGGTGTTCAGCGGCGGCCGCGAACGGTCGCGCCATAGGTGACATGGGCGCGCGTGGTTTACTTCAATGATGAGCTCAAACGCCGGCCCCTGCGCCACCCCATCGTCAAGCGCCGCCCCCGAACACCGCGCCAAAACCCCCGCCACCCTGCGCAGCGCGCGCTGGTTTGCACCCGACGACTTGCGCTCGTTTGGCCACCGCTCGCGCGCCATGCAAATGGGCTACGGGCCCGAGGATTGGGCGGGCAAGCCGGTGATCGCGATCATCAACACCTGGTCCGACATCAACCCCTGCCATGCGCACTTCAAGCAGCGTGTGGACGACGTCAAACGCGGCATCTTGCAGGCGGGTGGCTTTGCGCTGGAGCTGCCGGCGATCTCGCTGTCCGAGGTCTTCGTCAAGCCCAGCACCATGCTGTACCGCAACCTGCTGGCGATGGAAACCGAGGAGCTGATCCGTAGCCACCCGGTGGACGGCGCGGTGCTGATGGGCGGCTGCGACAAAACCACGCCCGGCCTGCTGATGGGCGCTTTGTCGGCCGGCCTGCCCTGCATTTACCTGCCCGCCGGGCCCATGCTGCGTGGCAACTGGAAAGGGCAAGTGTTGGGCTCGGGCTCGGACGCCTGGAAGTTTTGGGACGAGCGCCGCGCCGGCAAGCTGAGCGACGTGCAATGGCTGGAGGTGGAGGCCGGCATCGCGCGCAGCCACGGCACCTGCATGACGATGGGCACGGCCGCCACCATGATGGGCATTGCCGAAGCGATTGGCCTGACGCTGCCCGGCGCGTCCAGCATCCCCGCGCCCGACGCCAACCACCCGCGCATGTCGGCCGCCTGTGGCCGGCGCATCGTCGAAATGGTGTGGCAAGACCTGACCCCCGCCAAAATACTGAGCCGCGACAGCTTCACCAACGGCATCGCAGTGGCCATGGCCATGGGTTGCAGCACCAACGCCATCATCCATTTGGTGGCCATGTCGCGCCGCGCCGGCGCGCACTGCACCGTGGGCCTGGACGACTTTGACGCCGCCAGCCGCCGCGTGCCGGTGATCGCCAACATCCGGCCATCGGGCGACACCTACCTGATGGAAGATTTTTACTACGCCGGTGGCCTGCCCGCGCTGATGAACCGCCTGTCGCCGCACTTGTGCTTGGGCGCCATGACGGTGACCGGCACCACCCTGGGCGACAACATCCGGGGCGCCGAGGTGCACAACGACGACGTGATCCGCCCGCTGCACAAGCCCCTGTACGCCGAGGGCGCGCTGGCCGTGCTGCGCGGCAACATCGCCCCAAACGGCGCCGTGATCAAGCCCAGCGCCTGCGCGCCGCAGTTCTTGCTGCACACCGGGCCAGCGCTGGTATTTGACAGCTACCCCGAGATGAAGTTGGCCGTGGACGACGAAGCCCTGGACGTGACCGCCGACCACATCCTGGTGCTGCGCAACGCCGGCCCCAAGGGCGGCCCGGGCATGCCCGAGTGGGGCGCGCTGCCGATCCCGCTCAAACTGGTGAAACAAGGCGTGCGCGACATGCTGCGCCTGAGCGACGCGCGCATGAGCGGCACCAGCCACGGCGCATGCATCTTGCACGCCGCGCCCGAGGCCTATGTCGGTGGCCCGTTGGCGCTGATCAAAACCGGCGACCTGATCACCGTGGACGTGGCCGCGCGCCGCATTCACCTGGAAGTGACCGACGACGAGCTGGCGCGCCGCCGCGCCGCCTGGGTGGCGCCACCGCCGCGCTTTGAGCGCGGCTACGGCTGGATGTTTTCACGCCATATCTTGCAAGCCGACCAGGGCTGCGACTTTGACTACCTCGAAACCAGTTTTGGCGCGCCGGTTGGCGAGCCCGACATCTTCTAATTGCTGATCAACCCCAAGCTCGGCATCAACAGCGTGGCCGGGGCGGCTGGCAACGGCGTGCGCCGGCTGCCCCGGCCCACGCGGCACAATCCCGCCATGTCCATGCACTTTGATTTGGTTGACCTGCGCCTGATGGTGCGCGTGGCCGAGGCCAATGGCCTGACGCGCGGTGCCGAGGCCTCGCACATGTCGCTGCCCGCAGCCAGCACACGCGTCAAAAATCTCGAAGAGAGCATTGGCGCCAAGCTGCTCTACCGCACCAGCCAGGGCGTCACGCTCACGCCGCCCGGCCAGGCGTTTGTGCACCACGCCCGGCTGGTGCTTGGCCAGATCGAGAACCTGCGTGGTGATCTGCAAAGCTTTGCCAAGGGCATCAAGGGCCACTTGCGGGTGTTTGCCAATACCACCGCGCTGGGTGAGTTTTTGCCGCCGGTGCTGCGCAGTTATTTGCGCACCCACCCTGACGTGAACATCAACCTGCGTGAACGCCTGAGCCATGACATCGTGCGCGCCGTGACCGAGGGCCAGACCGACATCGGCATCGTGGCCGGCGCGGTGCGCACCGAAAATCTTGAGACCATCCCCTACCGCGAAGACACGCTGATTCTGGTGGTGCCCAAAGGCCACGCGCTGGCCGGCGGTGGCCCGGTGTTTTTTGCCGATACGCTGGACCTGGACCACGTGGGCCTGCACGAGGCCAGCGCCATCCACGCGTTTTTGCGCCAGGCCTGCGACAAGCTGCACCGCGTGCTGCCCACGCGCATCGAGGTGGGCAACTTTGAGGCCGCTTGCCGCATGGTGGAAGCGCAAGTGGGCGTGGCCATCCTGCCCGGCTCGGCCGCCCGCCGCCACGCGTTGACCATGGCCATTGACACCGTGCCGCTGGCCGATGAATGGGCGCTGCGCCGCATGCACATTTGCGTGCGCAACCTGCAGGCCCTGCCCTTGTTTGCGCGTGATCTGGTGGATTTGCTGGTGGCCGACGCGTTGACGGCGACCCAAAACAGTGACCCCGCCGTGACCAAGCCGTGACCAAGCCGCGGCCAAACGCTGACATCGCCTGACATCAGCAAGTTGCTAACTGGTCCTTGGCGCGGCAGCCGCCCCCCCCCAGCTTGCCATGCTCCAAAACACGGGCTTCGGCATTCTTGAACCCCTCAGTTGCGGCGGCACCGCTAAACTTTTGACGCCCGGATGCAGCTTGGCAACAAGCCAGGTCGCCGCATCGCAGAAGGCATCAACAAACCCTAGCGGACGGAGACCCTTGATGAAACACCTGACACGATGGGCAGCAGGCGCTGCATTGACACTGACGCTGGCCGCGCCCGTGGCGGCGCAGCAGTTGTACGTCTTCACCTCCGGCGCCTTGACCGGCTTTGCCAAAGCCGCCTTCCAGATGGGCGCGCAAGGCACGGTGGAGTGGTCGCCGGTGAGTTTTTACGTCTACAAGTCGCCCAAGGGCAACGTGATGTTCGACACCGGCAACAACGACAAAACCATTGCCAACGCCGAGGCCTGGTGGGGCCCGCTGGCCAAGGGCTTTGGCCTGAAGATGACCAAGGACGATGCCATCCCCGTGCAGCTGGCCAAGATCGGCCTCAAGACCAGCGACATCAAGTACGTGGTGGTGGGGCACTTGCACCTCGATCACGGCGGCAACATCGGCCAGTTTCCGAATGCCACGCTGGTGGTGCAAGACGAAGAAGTGCAGGCCGCCACCAACCCCGATATCGGCTTTTCGGTGTTCTACATCCCCGGCGACTTTGCCGACATGAAGAACCAGAACGTGCTCAAGATCAAGGGCGACTTTGACTTGTTTGGTGACGGCAGCTTCCGTATCTTCAACGCGCCCGGCCACACCAAGGGCAGCCAGTTTGCGGTGGTTCGCCTGCCAAAAACGGGCTCGGTGATCATGACCAGCGACGTGGTTTACCTGAAAGAAAACCTCGACAAAAACCTGATCCCGGGTATTCCGGGCGTGTCCAACCCCATCGACGCGTACAAGTCGTACCAGCGCATCCGGCACATCCGCGACAGCGAAAACGCCCAGATCTTTTACGGCCACGACCCCGAGATTTTCAAGGCCACCAAACAAGCGCCCGAGTTTTACGACTGATCTCAAAAACCCACCCACGGCCGCCGCGATCAGGCCGTGGGCTTTTTAGTGTGCGCACGATGACCGCATCCAGCCCGGCGCCACTCGCCGTGTCCGCCCTCGGGGTGTCAAAAAGCTATGGCCCGGTGGCCGCGCTGGCCGATGTCAACCTGACTATTAAGCCCGGTGAAATCGTCTGCCTGTTGGGCCCCAACGGCTCAGGCAAAACCACCTTGATCCGGCTATTGGCGGGCTTCTTGAGCCCCAGCGCCGGCAGCCTGCAGGTGGCCGGGTTTGACGTGCAGCGCCAGCCCATGCTGGCCCGCCAATGCACAGGCTACGCACCTGAGTCGGCGCCCGTGTACCGCCACATGCGCGTGGGCGAGTTTTTGGCTTTCATGGCCAGGCTGCGCCAGGTGCCGGCACGCGAGGTCAAAGCGGCCGTAGACCGCGTGGCCGAGCAACTGGCGCTGACCGACAAACTGCAAGCGCCCTTGCCCACTTTGTCGCGCGGCTACCGGCAGCGTGTGTGCATTGCCCAGGCGCTGGTGCACAGCCCCAAGCTGCTGATCCTGGACGAGCCCAGCAACGGCCTGGACCCGCGCCAGATCATTGAAATGCGGCACCTGATCCGCTCGTTGGCCGGCCACTACACGGTGCTGATGAGCTCGCACATCCTCAGTGAAGTGGCCAAGACCGCCGACCGCGTGGTGGTGTTGCTGGGCGGGCGCCTGAAGGGTGAACGCCGCGTGAGCGCCGACGACACCGATCTGGAGGACTGGTTCCTCTCGCTGGCCTGAACAGCTATGAGCGCTTTTCTCGTCCTGACCCGCAAAGAGCTGAGCGCGGCGCTTTTGTCGCCCATCGCCTACACCGTGGCCGCCGTGTTTTTGCTGGTGCTGGGCTATACCTTCAGCCTCAGTTTGTTCGCCACCAAGGTGGCCAACTTGCAGTACATCTTTCATCAGATCTACGTGCTGTCGATTTTGCTGACCCCCGTGCTGACCATGCGCGCTTTTGCCGAAGAGCGCCGCGCCGATACGCTGGAGCTGCTGCTCACCGCGCCCGTGGCCGAGGTGTGGATCGTGCTGTCCAAGTACGTGTCTCTGTTGGCGGTGATGCTGGTGATTTATGCCTTGTCCGGCGTCTATGCCGGCGTGCTGGCCTGGGTGGGCGAGCCCGATTGGGGCCCTATCCTGGTGGGGTATGGCAGCTTGGCGCTGCTGGCCAGTTTGCTGGTGGCCATTGGCGTGCTGGCGTCCAGCCTGACCGAAAACCAGGTCATCGCGGCAGCCTTGTCGATGGGCTTGTTTTTGATGCTGTGGTTTGCCGACTCGGTGGCCCCGCTGCTGCCGGGCCCACTGGAGCCACTGGCTCTGAACCTGTCGCTGATCGGGCACTTCAAGCCGCTGGTCACCGGTTCGGTGTTTTTGTCGGACGCGATGTACTTCATCAGCGGCAGCTTGCTGGCGCTGTGGCTGGCCAGTCGCCGCTTGGCGGATCGGTAAGCGCCCATGCCCCAGGATCGCCCATGCCCACGCTGAGCCCCATGCTGATAAGCGCCGTGGTGGTGCTGGCCATGGTGGTGCTGTTTGCCGCCGGCTTGCAGGCGCCGCTGGGCCAAAGCCGCCACAAGCCGTGGCAGCGGCTGATGATCCGCGTGGTGGGTGGGCTGGCGGCTTTGGCGGTGGTGGTGCTGGCCAATGTGGTGGTGTACCGCAACGATTTGCACTTTGACGTCACCCACGAGCAGGCCTTCACCCCCGCGCCTGAAACCCTGCAGGTGCTGCGTGGCCTCACCCAGGATGTGGAGCTGGTGTATTTTTACCAGGCGCAAAACCCCGCCGGCCGCGCCGCCAGGCAGATGGTCGAGATCATGGGCCGGGTGACACCCCACCTCAAGGTGCGCACCGTCGACCCCGACCAGCAGCCCGCGCTGGCCAACCAGTTTGGCGTGCGCATGTACAACGCTGCGCTGCTGATGGCGGGCGGGCGGCGCATCGAGGTCATCACCACCGAGGACCGCGAGATCGCGCTGGGCCTGCTGCGCCTGCAGCGCAGCGACCCGCGGCCGCTGTGCTTTTTGACGGGCCACGGTGAATACGACATCAGCAACTTCGAGTTCCACACCCACTTTGAGGGCAGCAACGCGCACAAGCACGACGCGGGTGGTTTGGCTGTCGTCAAGATGGAGCAACACGGCATTGGCCGCCTGGGCCGGGCGCTGGACAAGCTGGGCTACTCGGTGCGCAAGCTGCAACTCGCCACGGCGCAGGGCGCGGGTGCCGCCACACAAGGCGTGCCCGCCGACTGCGCCGCCCTGGTGGAGGCCAACCCCCGCACGCCGTTTGGCCCGTTAGAGGTGGGCTTGTTGGCCCAATATCTTGAGGGCGGCGGCAATTTGCTGATGCTGCTGGAGCCCGATTACGCGGTGGGCGACGAACTGGCCGCCCTGCTGGCACGCGCTGGCGTGCGCGTAGGCCGTGGCGTGGTGGTCGATCCGATCAGCCACTACTTCACCGACGACCAGATGGTGGCCGTTGAAAAATACGCCCAACACCCCGCGCTGCAAGGCCTGGCGTTGAGCTTTTTTCCGGGGGCGCGGCCGCTGCAAGCGCTGGCCGCACCCGGCGTCACGACCAGCGTGCTGTTTGCCAGCAGTGCCCAGGCCACGCTGGTGCCGCGTGTCGAGTCAGAGACGCCGGAGGCCGACGCCAAAACCCCTGCCGTGCGCCCCCTGGCCCTGGCCAGCGAGGGCCGCTTGAGCGCCACCGGCGCACCCTTCAAACTTGTGGTGGTCGGCGACGCTGACTTTGCCAGCAACTCGTTTTACCCCTACCTGGCCAATGCCGACCTGGTGCTGGGCCTGAGCGCCTGGCTGCGCGGTGAACCCCGGGGCCCGGCCATGAAGCCCCCGGTGGAGGTGCTGCCCACCGTCGTGCTGACCAACGGGCAGATGCAGGCCATCTTTTTGATCTGCGTGCTGGGCCTGCCCGGGCTGTGCGCGCTGGGCGGCGCGGCGGTGTGGTGGCGGCGGCGGTTTTGAGCAAGACCGGCTGGTGGGTGGCGGCACTGGCAGCGTTGGTGCTGCTGGTGGCGCTGGCCCAACACAGCCCGGACCGGCAGCAAAGCCTGGTCAACTTCCAGGCCAACGGATTGATGCGGCACATCGACACCGTCCAGGTGCGGCGCCTCACGATCACGCCTGGCCAGGCGGGCTTGCATCCCTGGCGCTTTGAGCGTGGCGCCAACAGCGCCTGGCTGCTGGCCGGCCATGCGCTGCCTGCCGACACCAACGCCGCTCTGGAGGCAGGTTTGCGCCTGCTGCATAACACGCCACCCGAGCGCACATTCGAGGCCGAATCACCCGAGTTTGGCCTCACGCCCCCGGCACTGCAAATTGACGTGGAGGCCCAGGACGGCACGCTGTTTGAGGCCAGCCTGGGCGCGGCCAATCCCATGGGCCTGGCGCACTACGTGCGCATTCGCAGCCATGGGCAAACCACGGTGGTGCTGATGCCGTCGTACCTGATGGACGCCTGGGCGCCCGCGCTGAAAGAGGCCGCGCCTTGAGCCTGGCGCGGTGGCGCCTGTTCGCGCTGCTGCTGTGGCTTGCCCTGGGCAGCGCCGCCGCCCAGGCCCACACCAGCAGCACCGGCCTGGCCAGGCTGGACGTGCAGGGCGACCTGGCCCACTACCACCTGACGCTGTCGCCCGCCGAGATCGGCGACGCCGCCAGCGCGCTGCAACGTGGCGCGGGCGGCGACGCCGATGCCGCGCGCCAGGTGGGCGCTCTGCTGCAAGTCCATCTTGGCCTGACTGTCAATGGCCGGGCCTGCCGCCTCAAGCGCACGCGGTTGCAAGCCTCCAGCGCGGGTGACGACCGCGTGGCCGTGCTGCTGGACTGGCAGTGCAGCTCGGCACCCGGCACGCTGGTGCTGCGCGACACCCTGAGCCAGGTTTTGGGCGAGCACTACCGCAGCATTGCCAGCGTGGCCAAGCTGGCCGAGCCCGGCGATGGTGTGCCAAGCCCGGGCGCCGGCCGCCAACGGCAAGAGCACATCCTGGACCGCGAGCATCCGGAGGCCCGCGTTGATTTTGGCCAACCCGCGCCCAGTGGCTGGCTGGGGTTTTTTGAGCTCGGCGCGGCGCACATCCTGAGCGGCGCCGACCACGTGTTGTTTCTCGCCGCGCTGCTGCTGGGCAATCGCCGCCTGCGCTCGCTGCTGATCACCGTCACGGCCTTCACGGTGGCGCACAGCCTGAGCCTGGCGGCCGCCACGCTGGGCTGGGTGCTCGCGTCGGCCGCCTGGATTGAGCCGATGATCGCCGCGTCCATTGTCTGGGTGGCGCTTGAATCCCTCTGGCAGCGCCCGAACCCTTGGCGCCGCCATGCCCTGACCTTTGCCTTTGGCCTGGTGCACGGCCTGGCGTTTGCCGAAGCGCTGACCGCCCTCCAGCTGCGCGGTTGGCCGCTGGTGCGCGCTTTGTTGGGCTTCAATCTGGGCGTGGAGGCCGGCCAGGCGCTGGTGGTGGCGCTGCTCGCCCCGGCGCTGGCCTGGTTGGCATGCCGCGCGGAGGGCCAGCGCCTGGAGAAAGCTTTGTCGGTGGCAGTGGCCGCCCTGGGCGCGCTCTGGTTGGTGCAGCGCTTGCTGGCTTGAGCCGGCACCGTAAAAACCTCAGGCGTCGCTTGAGACCCGCCGATCGTCAATCCAGCTGCCTTGCCGCCTCCACGGCCCGCAACAAGGCGCGGTTGACGGCCGGCACCGCCATCATCAAGGCATCGGCGGCGGCGCGGATGTCGTACACCGAGGCCGCTTCGATCGCCCGCACCAGGTCCAAAAACGGCTGGTGCGGCCCCGTGCCGTCCACCAGGGCAGCACGCACCGCCTCGCTGGTGGGGATGCTGGCCAGCAGCTCGTCGAAGGGCTGTTGCATCAAGCGGTCGAGCAGCGAGAACACGCCGCAGATGAACATCTCGCCCCGCAGCGCGTCGTCAAAACCGCTGTCGCGGCCCAACTCTTCCAGCAGCAAACCACGCCGCACGGCGGCAAAAATCAACGGCTTCTGGTTGGCGTCACCGCTGCCCGCCACCAGCAGCAGCGCCAGCCAGCGCTTGAGCTTCTGGTAGCCCAGCAACATGATGGCGTGGCGAAAGCTGGTCACCTCCACCGGCAAGCCAAAGGCCGGTGAATTGAGGTAGCGCATCAGCTTGAAGGCCATCGTCGGGTCGGTCTTCATCACCGCCTCCAGCCGCTCCACCGGCTCGGCGCTGTCCACCCGGTTGATCAGCTCGATGATGGCCTGCAAGGTGGGCTGGGGGCTGCGAGACCCCGTGGCGCGCGGCGCGGCCACGTCTTCAATCGGCCAGCCGAACACCGCAATGGCGCCCCGCCTGAGGGCAAAAGTCATTTGTACCAAGGTGCGCACGCCGGCCTGCACGTGCGGGATGTTGCGGGTGACGCCGCCCGGGGGCGGCAAGCCATCGCGGCGCTCGTCGGCCAGATCAATGATGGAGTAGGCAAAACAATCGAGCACTCCCCGCGGCAAGGGCGGCAGCGGCAAGCCCTTGATCAACAGCGTATTGCCCCGATGGTGCAAGGCCGCCAGCACCTCGGTGTAGGCCAGGTCGCTGGCCATGAACACGGGCACTTCGAGCATGAAGTTGAGTGGCAACTCGGCGCGCATCACGGCGTCAAGCAAGGCCTCGCCAACGATGTTGAGCGAGATCCGGCCGCCATCTTCGGGCCAGGTCCTGGCCAGCGCCGCCAACAACTCGGGGGCCAATGGCAGCACCTCGGGCTGGATCGGAAACACGGTGATGCGCAGCGCGGTGACCCCGCGGTTGCGGTCAATCATGGGCGCATAGCCCAAGGCCACTTGGCCCAGCACAGGGTGGTCAGTCATGGGGGGAGTTTGCCGCAGCAGGCCCGGTTTATTTGATGTAGTCGAACAGCGACAAGCGCTGCACCGACGCGTAACTTTGCAGCGCGGCCTGGTAGCCGGTTTGCTGGTTCTTGAAATCGCTGATGGCCTGCACCATGTCCACGTCTTCGGCATCCGACTGCACTGATTTGGCCCACAGGTTGCGGTCCTGGTTGCGCCCGTCAATGGCATCGAGCCGGGTCAAGGTGCTGCCTGTCTCGGCGCGCGCGGCTTGCATGTGGCCCATCGCGGCGTCCACGTCGCGCAGCCCGCTGTTCACGGCCTGCGCTACCTGGCCAGCATTGGCGTTGGGGTTCTTGAGCGCCAGGATGGCGGTGTCTAGCGCGGCAAAAGGACTGAGATCAGGCGTTGACGGCTTGAGGTTGAAAATGTCACCGTCGATGGGCGCGCCCTTGACGTGCACGGTCAAACCATCAACGGTGATGGCCCCGCCGGCGGCATAGGGCACTTGAGCCAGCGCTGTGGGCGAGCCGTCTTTCAGCACGCTGTAGGTACTGCCCGCGCCGCTGCCTGCAAACACCAGCTGGTAGCTTGCGCCCGTTACCTCGGACGGGCTGGTGACGCTGCCCGCGTCAACCCAGCCGGTGCCCGTGTTGCCGGCCTGTGAGCCGCTGACAAACACCCCATTGCCGCTGCGCGCGTTGAGCCAGATCGCCTGCCCGTCCACCGTGCTGGGCATTTGCTCGGTGGTGGACAACTGCGTCTGCCCGCCGGTGGCCACCTGAATCACCCCGGTGGGTGTGTCAAGAAACGGCATGGCGGTGGCGCCCTGCCCGCCAAACAAGTACCCCCCCGCGCCGTTGCTCTGGTTGGCCAGCGCCAGCAACTGGCCCCGATATTGGCTGAGTTGAGCGGCCTGCGCGGCCCGCTCCGCCGGGCTGTAGCTGCCATTGCCCGCAGCCACCAAGGCCTCGCGCGCGCCCTGCAGCACGTCGCCCGCCTGGCCCAGCGCGGTTTCGGCCAGCGTCATGGCGTTGCGGCTGGCGTCCACCGAGCGCTGTTCACTGACGATGCGTTGCTGGGTGATGAACGCCCGCTCGGCACGCGCCGCGCCCGTGGGGTCGTCGCTGGGCTTGTTGATGCGCTTGCCGCTGGTCATCTGCGTCTGCGACTCGGTCATGTCGCGCTGGCGGCGTTGCAGGCTGTCGACGGCGGTCTCGTAGCGGTTGGCGGTGGAAACTCTCATGGCGCGTTGGGCTCAGGTGACGGTATCGGTGAGGGGGGACTGGCGGCGTGCCGGCGTACCGGTTAACGGGCAATCGCCAGGATCGCGTCAAACATCGTCTGCGCGGTTTGCAGCAGCTTGGCCGAGGCCTGGTAGCTTTGTTGGTACTGGATCAGCCGCGCGGCCTCTTCGTCCAGATTGACGCCCACCACCGCCGTTAGCGAGGCCTTGGCCTGCGACGCCACGGTGCTGCTTTTGTCGGCCGACGCCACCGCGCCTTGCACGCGCACGCCCACGTCGGCCATGGCATTGGCGTAGGCGTCGGCCACGGTCTGGCCGTCAATCAAGGCCAGCTTGGCCATGTTGTCAAAGTTCAGCGCGTTGCCGTTGCTGGCCGCCGGGTGGGTGGTGGGCGCCAGGCTGATGAGATCGCCCGTCTTGGGCAAACCTGCCAGTGTCAAGGCCATGCCGTCATGGCTGATCGGCTGCCCGGCCACGTAGGTGCCCGAGGCCACCACGTTCTGGTTGGCGTCGGTTATCTCGTAGGCGCCGTTGTCGTCGGTGAAGCGGATGCCCAGCGGCTCATAGGCACCGGCAGGCGCGGCCACGATGTTGATGGCGCGCAAGGTGGCGGTGCCCGTGTTGGCCGCGCTCACCACGCCCGTCACCGGGTTGGCCGCCGCCAAGCCGCGTGGGTTGCTTTGCAGCAAGCGCAGATCGGCCGCTGCGTGGCTGACTGGCTTGAGCGTGAATGAGTCGCCCGGCGCGGGCGCATTGGCCCCGATGGTGATGCGCAAACCATCCACCACGCCGCCATCGGGCACGGGCTGGAACACCCTGCCGTCTGCCTGCCGGGTGACGATGTACTGGCCGCTGTTGGTCGGGTCGGTCGTGAGCAAATACTCGCTGGCCTTGAGCGCCGTGGCGTCGGTGATGGCCACGCCCACCGAGGCCAGGTAGGCGCCGCCCGCATCACGCGCATTGCTGGTGGCAGGCAGCGCTTGCGGCGCGGTGAAGGCATACAGCGGCGCCCCCGGCTTGCCCTGCAGGTCCAGGCCAAAGCCCTGCTGCTGGTTCACGGCCGTGGCCAGCCCGGCGGTGAGCTGCCCCAGCCGGTTGCGGGCGTCGGCCAGGTCCTGATCCTGAAAACGCATCAGCCCGCCGATCAAACCGTCGCCAATGTCTTGCGTGGTCAGCGCGGTGGTTTGGCCGGCGATGTTGACACCCACGCTCACGTGCGTGGGGTCGAACGGATTGGACTGCAGCACCAAGGTGTGCGCGGCGCTGCCCAGCACCAGGGTTTGGCCGCTGCCCACAAATACGTTGGCGGTCTGGTCGGCGCCAATGTAGGTGTGCACCTGCACCTGCCCGCTGATGCTCTTGACGAGCTGGTCTCGCTGGTCGAGCAAATCATTGGGCAGCAGGCCGCCCCGGGTGGCTGCGGCGATGTTGACGTTGATCTTGGCCAGCTCGCTGGCCAGCGTATTGACCTCGGCCACGCCACCGGCCACGTCATGCTGCACGTTGGTTTGCAGCGCCTCGATCTCGCCCGACGACGAGCGCGCCAGCGACGCAAAGTCTTCCAGCCGGCCCAGCGCCGCCTGGCGCGCCGACAGATCGGCGGGCGCGGCAGCCACGTCGGCGAACGAGTTGAATATCTGCGTCGCGGCCTGGCCCAAACCGGCCGCGCCGCCCACAAAAACCTTCTCAAGCTGCGACAGCATGTCGCGCCGCACGCCATCGGCCGACGCAGCGGATGTTGC
>JAYWDK010000154.1:0-5726 GCA_043779845.1 Betaproteobacteria bacterium
GGCGCAAATCTGGGCCAGGTCGTCCACCCGCTCACGCAGCGGCGGCATGCGCAGTTGTATGACGTTGAGCCGGTAGTACAGGTCTTGCCTGAACCGCCCCTCTTGCACTTCAGCGACTAGATCCTTGTGGGTGGCGCTGACGATGCGCACGTTGACCGGTACCTCGTTGATGGCGCCAATTTGCCGCACCGACCGCTCCTGGATGGCCCGCAAGAGCTTGCTTTGCATGGCCAAAGGCAAATCACCGATTTCGTCCAGGAACAGCGTGCCCCCTTGCGCGGCCTGGAAGAAGCCGGCACGGTCCTCGGCCGCGCCCGTGAACGCGCCTTTGCGGTAGCCAAAGAACTCGGACTCCAGCAGATGCTCGGGGATGGCGCCGCAATTGACCGCGATGAAGGGCTGGCCCGCGCGGCTGCTGACCTCATGCAGCGCACGCGCCACCAACTCCTTGCCGGTGCCCGACTCACCCTGAACCATCACCGGCGCCATGCCCCGTGCCACGCGCTCGATCAGCGAGCGCACCTGCTGCATGGCGAGCGAGTTGCCCGCCATGCGCCGCAGCGCTGGCTTGGCGCTGGCCTCGGCGGGCTCGGTGGCGGTGGACGTGCCGCCCGCCGAAGCCACCGTGCGCGCGCCGCGCTCCGCTCGCCCGCCCGCGCCCGGCGTTGTGGTTGAGCCCGCACCAACAGCGGCGCCGGTGGCCCCGTCAGCCGGCACGACGCGGCCCAATGCCGACGCCACCACGCCGCGAAATTGCCGCAGATCCACCGGTTTGGTGAGGTAGTCAAACGCCCCCGCCTTGAGGGCTTCGACCGCGTTTTCGGCTGAGCCGTAGGCCGTGATCACGATGGTTTTTTCAGGCCGGCCTGCGGCCTCCAGGCGACGCAACAGCTCAAGGCCGGTACCGTCGGGCAAGCGCATGTCGGTGATGACCGCGCTGTAGCCACGTTCACCGAGCCGGGCCCAGGCTTCTTCGACGCACGCGGCACTGTCCACGTCGTAACCTTCTCGCAGCAGCGTCAGCTCATACAGCGTGCGCAGGTCGGGCTCGTCGTCGACCACCAAAAGGCTGAAGTTCGCGGTCATGGTGATGGCTTTGCAACGGGGCGGATGGATGACATGTGGACGGCTGACGGTCGTGGGGCGGGTGTGGGGCGGTTGTGTGGAGGTTGTGTGGCGGTCAGGTGGCGGTTGGGTGCCAGCGCTTGGTCAACTGGCGCGAGTCGGGCGCCCGGGTTCACAAGAACAAGCGCCGCGTGAGCCCAAGCCATTCAGACATTAGGCATCAGCCACTGACCGCTGCGCGCATGACCACCTTGAACACGTTGCGGTGCCGGGTACCTGCGGGTGCCACGTCAAACTCGATGCTGGCACCGTGGCGCTCACACAGCTCACGGCAAATATACAGGCCGAGGCCCGTGCCCCGACTGCGGGTGGAGAAGAAGGGCTCAAAGAGATGCCGCTCAACGTCTGGCGCAATCACAGGTCCGTCGCTGGCCACGCGCAGCGTGACCTCACCCGCCAAGGGGCCCGCCGTCAACAACAACTCCATGGCCCCCGCTTCGGGTCCGGCATGACGGTTCGCGTTGTCCAACAGGTTGACCAGTACACGACGCAGATGATCGGCGTCAAACACCACGGACAACGCACTGTCGGGCAACTGGCAGCGCAAGCGCTCCATGACCCGCGCATCGGCTGCTGCGCCGCGACACCAATCCGCAAAAATCTGCGCCACTTCGGCTGCGGCATCAATGGCGCTCGGTGGTGTTGGCGCGCCAGGCGTCAGGGCCAGCACGTCATCGACGATGCGTTTGAGCCGCTCCACGTTGGCCGCCACCATCACGGCCAGGCGCTGCTGCGGTGGCGTCAATTCGTCTTCCAGCATCAGCGCATTGGCCTGAGCGATGGCGGCCAAGGGGTTGCGGATCTCGTGCGCTACGCCCGCCGATACGCGGCCCATGGCGGCCAGCTTGTCTTGGCGCGCGCGGGCCTGGACGCTGCGCATGTCTTCAAGGAACAGCACGCAGATGTCTTCGGGCGGCGTGTGGTCGGCCGCGATGCCACTGCGCCGCGTAAAGCGGGCACGCACTTGCAGCGTGCGCCGGTTGCCGTCTTCAAGCGCGAGGGTGATTTCCCGCGCGGAGGCGGGCCAACGGCTCTGCAGATACGCCAGATCCAGCGCCTCTTGCAATACCCGCAGCGCGGGCTCGTCCGCCAGTGGACACGGCACGGCCATGGCTTGACCGGCGGCGCCCAGCAGCAGGCGCGCCGCTGGGTTGATGGCCCGCACGCGCCCACTGCGGTCGACCACCAGCACGCCGTCGGTCATCTCCTCGATGACCAGGCGATTGAGCAGCGTTTGCTGGCGCGCCAGCTCCATGCTGCTGCGTGCGGTGCGCTCCTCGCGGGCCAGGCGCTGGCCCAACTCACTGGCCAACAAGGTGATCAGAAACATGCCCGCGCCGGCCAAACCGGACTGCGACAGCTGCAACAGAACATCACCGCCGTCGCTGGTGATCGGCCACACGCCGAGCAACAACACCAAGGCCACGCCCGCAGCCGTGCCCAACGCCACCCGGCGCTGGGTCAGGAGGCCCGCCATCAGGACCGGCAAGACCAGCAGCGCGGTGTAGTTGAGCTGGCCCGCCACGTCCAGCGTGCGCAGCATGGAAAACGCCAACAAGTCAACGCCAATCGTCCAGAGCCATTGGCGCGGCAGCAGCTGGTTGGGCTGGGGCTGCTCGGCGTCGACATCGACGTCCCGCAGCAACCACATCGACAAGGACTGGCTCGCATAAGCCAGGCACACCAGCATCAACGGCAACGGTGGCCGACTGCCCATCAGCGACGCCATCCACGGCGCCAGCACCAACGCCAGCCCAAGCGCCGCCCTGGCGGCCACGTAGGTGCGCAGGATGCGAGGCAAGGCCGTGCCATCGGTCGACACCACGCGCAAGGCCTCACGCGCCAAAAAGCGGCTGTCAGTGCCGGGCTCGGGCACGGTGTCGTGCAGTGACCCTGCACCGCCGCGCTTGGCCGGCGGGCGGCTGCCGGGCTCGCCCCAAGCACTGAGCCAATCTTCTTGTGCCGAAGAAACTGGCGGTCCTCGGCGGTCGCCTTGGCGCCGATCAGCGCTACGGCGTTCGTCCCGCAGCGTCATTGCGGCGTCGTGGTCGCGGGCCCGAGCCGGCGGTGAGCGTCACTGCAATACAAGCGGGATCCTTCGGGCACGGCGTCAGTAGCCGCCAAGTGCAGGCCGCAGTGGGCGCACTGCACCATGGTCACGAGTTCAGGGCGTGCGGCGGGCTTTGCCCCTGCGGCACCGCCACCACGGCGCCGCGTCAGCATCATCCAGACAAAAACCACCACCAACACCACCAGCAGATATTTCACGGGAGATCCACTTCCAACAAGATCGGCCGACGGTCAAACACTGACGCGACCCAGCACGACTTCAAATACGAAACGCGAACCCACATACGCCAACAACAACAGCAGCGCACCCACATACAACCAGCGCGTGGCACGGCGGCCACGCCAACCCCGCCAGCGGCGGCCCGCCAGCAAAGCCGCGAACACTGCCCAGCCGAGCAGCGAAAACACCGTCTTGTGGTTCCATTGCCACTGCGCGGCGGTGACGAAGCCCAACACCAACGCGCCGGTCAAAACCACAAAACCAGCCTCCACAAAACGGAAGGTCAGGCGCTCCAGGCGCAGCAAGGGCAGGCCCATCGGGCCACGCGCCGGGGCCAGTGCCGCGCCAGCCCGCAAGCGCATCTGGCGCTCGGCCGAATCCAGCATGGTGGCGTGAAGCACGGCGGCGCCAAACAGCGCATACGAGGCCACACCCAGCACCCAGTGCACGGGCGCCCACACATTGCTGGACGGCCGCACCTCGCCCGGAAACGCCCAGGCCAGCAGCACCGCCACCGCCCCGCTGAAGGCCAGCACGCGCCGCACGCCCGACAGGGGCACAAAGCGGCTTTCAACGGTATGCACCGCCAAAACCAACCAGACCGTCAGCGACAACACCGGGCCAAACCCCAGGCGGGCGCCGGGCTCCAGGCGGCCCCAGCCGCCCACGTCCAGCGCCAGCAGCACGGCATGCAGCATCCAGCCGAGCGCCAGGGCCACCTCGGGTAACCGCGACCCTGGCTTGGCGGGCAGGGCCGCCACGGCGTAAACCAGCATGGAGCCCAGCGCCAGCGCCAGTGGCGCAGCGCCCATGGAGGCAACGGGGGCAAACGATAGAATCATTCGCGACAGTGTACTTTCGCGGCCACAGCCTAATGCGGTGCCCGCCCGACGATGGCATCCACCCTTTCAGACCGCCTTTCACGCCTCGTCAAGACGATGCGTGGCCAAGCCCGCATCACCGACAGCAACGTGGCCGACATGCTGCGCGAGGTGCGCATGGCGCTGCTTGAGGCCGACGTGGCGCTGCCGGTGGTGCGCGACTTCATTGCGCGGGTCAAGGAGAAGGCGCTGGGCACCGAGGTGGTGGGCTCGCTCAACCCGGGCCAGGCGCTGGTGGGCGTGGTGCACAAGGAGTTGGCCGCCACCATGGGCGAGGGCGTAGCCGACCTCAACCTGGCCACGCAGCCCCCGGCCGTGATCCTGATGGCTGGCCTGCAAGGCGCGGGCAAAACCACCACCACCGCCAAGCTGGCCAAACACCTGATCGAGCGCCGCAAGAAAAAAGTGCTCACGGTGTCGGCCGACGTCTACCGCCCAGCCGCCATCGAGCAGCTCAAGGTGGTCACCAAGCAAGCCGGCGCCGAATGGTTTCCGTCCAGCCCCGATCAAAAGCCGCACGACATCGTGCTGGCCGCGCTGGATCACGCCAAGCGCCACTACTTTGACGTGCTGCTGGTCGACACCGCCGGCCGCTTGGCGATTGACGAAGCGCTGATGGCCGAAATCACCGACCTGCACGCCACGCTCAAGCCGATCGAGACGCTGTTTGTGGTGGACGCCATGCAGGGCCAGGACGCGATCAACACCGCGCGTGCGTTCAAAGAGGCGCTGCCGCTCACCGGCATCGTGCTGACCAAGCTCGATGGCGATTCACGCGGTGGCGCGGCGCTGTCGGTGCGGCAGGTTACCGGGGCGCCTATCAAGTTTGCCGGCGTGTCTGAAAAAATCGACGGCCTCGAGGTGTTTGACGCTGAGCGCCACGCCGGCCGCGTGCTGGGCATGGGCGACATCCTGTCGCTGGTCGAAGAGGTTCAAAAGAACGTCGACTTTGGCGCCGCGCAAAAACTGGCCGACAAGGTCAAGTCGGGCGACGCGTTTGACCTGAACGACTTTTTGTCGCAAATCTCGCAAATGAAGAAGATGGGCGGGCTGTCAGGCTTGATGGACAAGCTGCCCAGCGCCATGACCGCCAAGGCCGGTGCCGTGGACATGGACCGCGCCGAACGCGACGTGCGCCGCATGGAGGGCATGATCTATTCGATGACGCCGCTGGAGCGCCGCAAGCCCGAGCTGATCAAGGCCAGCCGCAAGCGCCGCATCGCCGCCGGGGCTGGCGTGCAGGTTCAAGAGGTGAACCGCATGCTCAACCAGTTTGAGCAAATGCAGACCATGATGAAAAAGATGAAGGGCGGCGGCCTGATGAAGATGATGAAACGCATGGGCGGCATGAAGGGCATGATGGGCTGAGTCCGCGCGATCACCGCCGACAGGCGGTGATCGGCTGACGAAGGATCTGCCCGCCTGCCTGC
>JAYWDK010000155.1:0-15057 GCA_043779845.1 Betaproteobacteria bacterium
GCCTCGGTGCTGCTCGTGAACAATGAGATCGGCGTGATTCAAGACATCACGGCCATCGGCAATCTGTGCCGCGAGCGCGGCATCATTTTTCACGTTGACGCGGCCCAGGCCACGGGCAAGGTGGCGATCGACATCACCCAGTTGCCGGTCGATCTGATGAGCCTGGCCTCGCACAAAACCTATGGTCCAAAAGGCATAGGCGCGTTGTACGTGCGGCGCAAGCCGCGCATCCGGCTTGAAGCGCAAATGCACGGTGGTGGCCATGAGCGCGGCATGCGCTCGGGCACGCTGCCCACGCACCAATGCGTGGGCATGGGTGAGGCCTTTCGCATCGCCGGCGAGGAGATGGCTGCCGAGAACCTGCGCATCCGTTACCTGCACAACAAGCTGCTGAGCGGCCTGAGCGACATTGAGCAGGTGTTCGTCAATGGCCACCTAACCCAGCGCGTGCCGCACAACCTGAACATCTCGTTCAATTATGTTGAGGGCGAGTCGCTCATCATGGGCGTTAAGGGGCTGGCGGTATCGTCGGGTTCGGCGTGCACGTCGGCCAGTCTGGAGCCCAGCTACGTGCTGCGCGCGCTGGGCCGCAGCGACGAGCTGGCGCACTCCAGCCTGCGTATGACGATTGGCCGCTTCACCACCGAGGCCGAGATCGATTACGCCGTGGCGACCCTGAAAGACCGCGTGGCCAAGCTGCGCGAGTTGTCGCCCCTGTGGGATATGTACAAAGACGGCATCGACATCAGCTCGATTCAATGGGCGGCGCACTGAGCGCTGCCTCCAAATTGCCACTCACATTGATGGAGAACAGACATGGCATACAGCGACAAGGTCATTGACCACTATGAAAACCCGCGCAACGTGGGTGGTTTTGAAAAAGGCGATGACTCGGTAGGCACCGGCATGGTGGGCGCACCGGCCTGCGGCGACGTGATGAAGCTGCAAATCAAGGTGAACCCGGCCACCGGCCTGATCGAGGACGCACGCTTCAAGACCTATGGCTGCGGCTCGGCCATCGCCAGCAGCTCCTTGGTCACCGAGTGGGTGAAGGGCAAAACGCTCGACCAGGCGCTGGAGATCAAGAACACCAACATCGCCGAAGAACTGGCGCTGCCGCCGGTCAAGATCCATTGCTCGATCCTGGCCGAGGACGCCATCAAGGCGGCGGTGCAAGACTACAAATCCAGGCACGGCGGGGATTCAGCCGCCAACCCGGCCAGCAGCCCGGCCACCACCTTGGCCAGCTGACGCCATGGCCGTCACCCTGTCTGAAGCCGCGGCACGCCACGTGACGCGCTACATCAGCAAGCGCGGCAAAGGCGTTGGCGTGCGCCTGGGCGTCAAGACCACTGGTTGCTCAGGCCTGGCCTACAAGCTTGAATACGCCGACGACATCGCGCCCGAAGACCATGTGTTTGAGGCGCGGGGCGTCAAGGTGCTGATCGACCCCAAAAGCCTGCCTTACCTGGATGGCACCGAGCTTGACTTTGTGCGCGAAGGCCTGAATGAAGGCTTCAAATTTCACAACCCACGTGAAAAAGACCGCTGCGGCTGCGGTGAATCCTTCCGCGTTTGAGCGCTGACCACCGGGCCTGGCACCCGACTTGCAACAAGACGCGGTGATCATCAACCGCGTCTTTGTTTTGGGGCCCCGTTTGGGGCATCGTTTGGGGCTTTTGTGATGAATACAGACAACCCAACCTTCCGGGCCGCGCATGAAGCTCAGTGACGACGACTTCACGTTGTTCGGCTTGCCGCAGCGCTTCGCGCTGGATCGCGCCGCGCTTGATGACTGCTGGCGTGCGTTGCAAGCCCAGGTGCACCCCGATCATTTTGCCAGCGAGGGCGCCAGCGCGCAGCGCCTGGCCATGCAATGGGCCGTGCGCGTGAACGAGGCCTACCAGCGCCTGAAAAGCCCGCTCAAACGTGGCGCCTACTTGTGCGAGCTGCGTGGCGCGCCCATCCAGGCCGAGAACAACACGGCCATGTCGGCGGCGTTTTTGATGCAGCAAATGGGTTGGCGCGAGGATCTGGACGACGCTGTTGACGTGGCCGCCATCGAGCGGCTGGACGACACGGTTGCCGCCGACGAGCAAGCCCGCCTGGCCGAACTGGGCCTCACACTTGACGCGCCCGGCGATCCGCAAACTGCTGCCCTGGCTGCCGCCCAGCAGGTGAGGGCGCTGATGTTTGTGGCGCGCTTTCGAGCCGACATCGGGCGCCGGCTTGAAGCGCTGGACGCCTGAGCCCTTTTTTATTCCTTCTTGATCACACAAGCACGACATGGCCTTGCTGCAGCTTTCCGAACCGGGGCAAACGCCCGACCCCCATGCCCGCCGCATTGCCGTGGGCATTGATCTGGGCACCACCCACTCGTTGGTGGCGGCCGTGCGTCACGGCCTGGCCGAATGCCTGCCCGACGCCCAGGGCCGCGTGATCTTGCCGTCGGCCGTGCGCTACCTGCCAGACAACGGCCGACAGATCGGTTTTGACGCGCTGGCCATGCAGGCCGACGACCCCGAGAACACCGTGCTCAGCGTCAAGCGCCTGATGGGCCGGGGCTTGGCCGACGTCCGTGGCCACGAGCGCCTGCCCTATCAATTTGTGGATCAGCCCGGCATGGTGGCCATCCGCACGCGCCAAGGCATCAAGACGCCGGTGGAGATATCGGCCGAGATTCTGGCCACGCTGCGCTTCAGGGCCGAAGACACCTTCAACGACGACGTGTTTGGCGCCGTCATCACCGTGCCGGCCTACTTTGACGACGCCCAGCGCCAAGCCACCAAAGATGCCGCCCAACTGGCCGGCATCAACGTGCTTCGCCTGATCAACGAGCCCACGGCCGCCGCAGTGGCCTATGGCCTGGACAACGGCAGCGAGGGCTTGTACGCCGTCTACGACCTGGGCGGCGGCACGTTTGACATCTCGGTGTTGCGCTTGCAGCGCGGTGTGTTCGAGGTGGTGGCCACGGGGGGCGACGCGGCCCTGGGCGGTGATGATTTTGACCACGCGCTGGCCGACTGGGCCTTGAGCCAAGCCGGTCTCAGCGCCACCAGCGCCCATGACAAACGCGCCGTGCTGGTGGCCGCCCGTGCCGCCAAAGAGGCCCTGACCGATGCCGAGCAAACTGCACTAACTTGCAATTTGAGCGGCCAAACCTTGGCCGTTGACGTGATGCGCGCGCAGTTTGACGCGCTCACCAAACCCTTGGTCGACCGCACACTGGCCGCCGTGCGCAAAGTGCTGCGCGACGCCAAGCTCAAGCGTGATGACGTGGCGGGCGTGGTGATGGTCGGTGGCTCCACCCGCATGCCGGCAGTGCGCGCGGCCGTGGGCGAGCTGTTTGGCCGTCCGCCGCTGGTCAACCTGAATCCCGACGAAGTGGTGGCCGTGGGCGCGGCGATCCAGGCCAACGCGCTGGCCGGCAACGCCCAGGACGGCGAGCTGCTGCTGCTCGACGTGATCCCCTTGTCGCTGGGGCTTGAAACCATGGGCGGGCTGGTGGAGCGAATCATTGAGCGCAACACCACTATTCCCGTGGCCAAGGCGCAAGAGTTCACCACCTTCAAGGATGGCCAAACAGCGATGGCCATCCACGTGCTGCAGGGCGAGCGTGAGCTGGTGACTGACAACCGATCACTGGCGCGTTTTGAGTTGCGCGGCATTCCGTCGATGGTGGCCGGCGCGGCGCGCATTCGCGTCACGTTCCAGGTGGACGCCGACGGCTTGTTGAGCGTGGCCGCGCGTGAGCAAGGCTCGGGCGTTGAGGCGTCGGTGGTCGTCAAGCCCAGTTATGGCCTGGCCGACGACCAGATCGCCAACATGCTGAAAGAGGGCTTTGCCAGCGCCGAGACCGACATGGTGGCGCGCCGCCTGGCCGAGGCCCGCGTGGAGGCCGAGCGAATGACGCTGGCCACCCGCGCCGCGCTGGCCGCCGACGGCGAATTGCTCACGGCCGCCGAGCGCGACGACATCGAAGCCTTGGTCACGGCGTTGGCCAAAATCGCCACCGCTGATAACCATGCAGCCATCGACACCGCCGTTGAAAAATTGGCCGACGGCACCGAGGCTTTTGCGGCCGCGCGCATGAACCGGGGCATCCAGGCAGCCCTGACCGGCCGCAAGATCAACGACCTCTGATTTCACGATCAACAAGACGAGCAAAATCACCATGCCAGTCATCAACATCCTGCCGCATGCCGAGCTTTGCCCCCAAGGCCGCAGCATCACCGCCAAGCGTGGCACGTCGATTTGCGAGGCACTGCTTGACAACGGCGTGGCGATTGAGCACGCCTGCGACATGAGCTGCGCCTGCACCACCTGCCACGTCGTCGTGCGTGCCGGCCAGCGCTCGCTCAATGAAATCGAAGAAGGCGAAGAAGACTTGCTGGACCGCGCCTGGGGCCTGGAGCCCGACTCGCGTCTGAGCTGCCAGGCCATTCTGGCCGACACCGACGTGACGATCGAGATCCCCAAGTACACGATCAACCACGCGCGCGAAAACCACTGATCCGGTGGCGCTCAGCCAGTGGCTGGGCAACTGGCGGCGCGTGCACCCGTGCGGGTGACATTGAACGGCGAGCCGCCACCGGATCGCGTCAAGGTGATGGTGGCATCGTCGATGAAGTGCCCGTCGTAAGCCGTTGCCAGCAAGGCGGGTGGATTGGTGATCGTGAGGCTCAGGTCGCGGCCGCTGAAGGTGCCTGCAACGTCGTACTGGGTTGAGGTGACGCCGTCGCTCACTGTGACGCGCGAGAACTGGAACCGGCCATTCTCCTTGCAGACCGACGCGGGTTCGGGATCCAGAAAAAAGCTCACGCTCTGGCCGCCCGTCGTGCCGTTGAAGGTGAAGACAAAAAACGGCACAAACAACTCGGCGCCACCGGCGCAGCCGGCGAGCGGGACGGCCATGGCGGCCACCACGTTGCCCAACATGAATTGGCGGCGCGACAGGGCTTGAGCCTGCGCTTGCAACAGCGCCTGAGGCTGTGCCTGTGGCGGTGTACGTGAATTTGCATTGAAGGCTTGTTTGCTCATGGTTGGCTCCTCTGTGAAAGTGCGTGCAGGAAATCTGCGATGCCGGCCTGCAACTGGCTCAGCTCGGGGTCAAGTTGGCGCATGCGGTCCAACACGGCGGGCGGTGCGCGACGGCGGTCGAAGATGGCTTGAGCGTCGCCCGCGTTGAGCGCCCTGAACACTTGGTGAACCGACCACAAGCGCTCACGCAGGGTCTGCCACTGTGCATACACGGGCTCGGGCCAGAAGCGGCGCAGGCTGCCGTCGTGGCGCTCACGCGCCGGGGCAAATCGGTTCATGACGACGGCGTTGTAGGCGTCGGCAAAGGCCACAAAACGCGGCTGCGGAATGTTGGGCTGCAGCAGCAGCTCTTGCAGGTTGCGGGCGCTGAAGAGGTATTGGTTGAGCGTTTCGGCCAAATCAACCTCGGCCGCGCGCGGATCGTCGGGCGGGATGTTGCCCGCGTCGGTCAGCGCCCAAGCCCCTGCGGCAAAAGCGCGCACCAGCGCTTCTATTCGGTTGATGGCCAGCACGGTGACGGTCAAATCATCAGCGTCGGTGAGCAGGCCGAACACGCCGTAGCCACTGAGAGCCGGGCCACCCGACGCACCGCCGCGCACGCCCGGAAACTCCACGCGCAGTTGGTCTTGCGCATTGGCCAGCGCGGCCACGGCGCCGCTGCGTGGCGCCACACCGCAGTGCTGCTCTTGCCCGAGCAGCCAGGTGGGCTGCCGCAGCGCCAGCGACGAGGCCGGCGCCAGCACCCGTTGCAGCGGCTCGTAGCCGGCTGGGCGCACTACCCGCAGCAGGGCAAGATCAAGGCCATCGGCGTTGAAGCCTGGCAGCAGCGCGGCGGAGTGGGCGGGCGCGGTGCTGGCGTCACCACCACAAAAGTGCAGCTCGATGCGGCGCTGGCCGGCGTCAAAACCGGCGGACTCGGCGCCCGCGATGGGCACCACCACATGGCGGGCGGTGGCGATCAGCAACTGGCCCGCTTGCGTGCCCACCACCAGGCCAAAGCCGTGTTCGCCAAAGTCCAGCGACTGGATGCGCACCACGTTGCGCAGCAGTTGTTGGCCCAGCTCGGGGCCGCTGTCAAAGCGGGTGTCTTGGGCTGCCTCGGCCGCCTGGGCGGCCGGCGCGCCCCAGCAACTGGCCGCCCAGCCCAGCAGCACAAGCCACCGAAGCGCGGTTTGTGTCATGAAAACGCCCCTGAAAACTGCTTGCGCGTCCAGGCCAGCGCGCCCCACAACACGGCGGCCGACCCCCACAGCAGCTGTGCCAGGTGATGGCGCGCCAGGTATTCAAGCCAGCTTGGCTTGAGCGAGCGCTCAAACTCGCCTGTGCGCACGCGCAGGCCACGCGCCGAGCCGTTGAGCTCAAGCAGCAGCGGCGCGCCGGCCACCAAAGAGAAACGCTCCGCCACCAGGCCATCAATTTCAAGCACGTCGCCCGCCACCAGCGCCACGGTTTGCCCAGTGGCGGGCAACAACAGCGTGCCGCTTTCAATGCTGGACGCCATGGTGGGCAAACCAGCCGTGCCGTCGCGGCGCTCGATAAAACGCAGCCGTGCCGGCCGCAGGCCTTGCAACCGCCAGGGCGCCGCGCCGAGGCGCGGCAGCGGCAGCGACAAAGCCATGGGCGGTGGCGCGCGCTCGGCATGGGCGGCGTCGCCGGCCTGTAGGTGCAGCCATTCGCCGTGGGCGTCATCACGCAGGGTTGCCGGCGGGGCGTCGCCCAGGCGCAGTTGGGTGGGCCCGCGCAGCTCCAGCTCGGCGGTGACCGGGGAATGGGCGCTTTCGATGTCCAAGTTGATGGCGCCAGGCTGGGCGGACGCAGTCAACCGCGCGCCGGCCGGCAGACGCAGCGCGCCGAGCCGGGCCTCGCCAGCGCGCACGACCAGGCGGTCGGCGTGCTCGCGGGTGGCGAGTTGCACCAGCAAAGCATCGGCCGACTCAAGCGTGCTGAAGCCCTCGACGCGCAGCTCGCCGTCCACCACTATCGGGCCCAGCACCGTATCGTTTGGCAGATCCAGGCTGACGGCCGAGACTTTGATGGACAGCGACACGGGCACGCTGCCAACGGGCACCGTTGCCGCCAGCAACAGCGCGGCGCCCACCACCAGCAGCGGCAACAGTCTTGAGCCTAACGCACGTTCAGCGTGGGCCCGCTGTTCGTCAATGGCGGCGTCCAGCAGCTTGAGCCGCTCTTGCAGCTCGCGCAGCGCTGCCAGTGGGGTGCAGGCGTCGGCCAGGCTGGCCGCGCGTTGCGCTGCAAGCTCGGTGCGCAAGGCCTGCAACGCGCGCACGGGATCAGGGGCCGGCATCACGCGGGCCCACGATGGTGAATCGCAACAAAGGCAGGGCACGGCCGTCATCGGCGCCAAGGGCTTGAACGTCGACCCGCAGTGATTGCCCGTCGGCCGGCAGGTCAATGGGCAGCGCCAGGCGTTGCCAGGCAAACAAGCGTGAATGGTCCAGATCGGCCCAGGCCGTGACCGGCGCAGCACCCGGCCCCGTGCGGTAACTGCGCCAAGCCACCGAAGACACCGCCACCGACACCCGAACCACTGCCAGGGCGCGGGCGGGCTCGGTGCCGGATGGGCTCAGCAGCACTGGGGCCAAGGCCATGGCGCCGGTGTCGGCGGCGGGTGCGCTGGTGGGTGGGTTGGGGGATGGATTGGTGGCCCGGTTTGGCCAAGCCACCAACGCCAGGAACCCCAGGTCGGACAAGCGCAAGCCCGTGGCGGCGAGCATGGTGGTGGCGTCCCAGCTCAGCACCTGGCCGGCCGGCAGCGCGGCGTCCATCCTGTAGTAGGGGTTGGACCGCTGCGGCTGCACCACCAGCCGGGCAGCGGCCTGTGTGTCGGTGCGCAGCGCCAGCGGGGGCAAGGTGTCGCCGGTGGCCACAGGCAAGGGCCCGCGCGTGAGCGACACCAACTCGATGAAGGGCTGCGACACCTTTTTTTCGAAAAAACCTTCGCAGCGTTGCTGCTTGCCAGCCATCTGGTAGGCCGGCGCGCGCGAGGCGCTTGGGGCCACAGCCGCGCACTCAAAACTCAAGGCCCACCGAGGTGCCATGACCATGAGCAAGGTGGTGATGACGAGCACGCGGGTGCGATGCGGCATGCAGGGGCTCCTGAGATCCGCCAGCCCGGGTGGGCGGCCTGTTGAGGTACGCATGATCGAAGCAGCTTATGCCCGCGTCGATCCCTACTGTGATCAAGTGGCCAGCCCGCCGCAGCGGGTGTTTTACCCGCCCAGGCTGACCAAGCTGATCGCCGCGATCAAGCTGATGCAAAAAGCGGCGCCGTAGCCCACCAGCTTGGCCACCAGGACTTTGTGAATGCCCAGGTCATGCAGGCTGCACAGCAGCCGGTGGGCGGCGTGCCAGGCGAACAAGGCGATCACGGCCAGCAAAAAGGCCTTGCCCAGCCAATGCTGGGCAAAGGCCAGCATGCGCGGGTAGCTCAACAGGTCGGCCGACAGCGGCCAGCCCAACGGCACCGCCAGGCCGGTGATGAATACCAGCGCCAACAGCCCCAACGAGGCCAGCAGGGCTGCGGCCCAGCCAATGCGCGTGATGGTGGCATCAGTCACCGGGCGCCCGCCCACCACCATCATGGGCAGGGTTTGGGGCATGGTTTCAAACCAGCTCTTGGCGTGCACCCCCATCGCCACCCGCAACACGGCGTGCAGCAGCATCGACCCGGGCGTGCGCAAGGCGGCAAGCCAGCCGTTCCAGGCGGCCTCGCCCTGGGCCAGGCGCAGCACACCAACCATCAACACGATGGCATAAGCCGCCGCGGCCAACGCGGTGGCCTCACGCAGCATGTAGCGCGCAAAAAACGGGTCGCGCCGCCACCAGCCTTGCATTGGCCGCACTTAGGGCGGGGCCGTTGGCCGCGTTACGTCCCTGTCAGGGTTCATGGCTGGGTGCCCCGTGGCGAGAGAAAGCGCAAAAAGTAATCCTTGGCGCTGTTGACCTTGTTCTGGTTGATGGCGTGCGCCGGATCCACCTGTTTGGGGCAGACCGCCGAGCAGTAGCCCACCGCCGTGCAGTTCCACATGCCTTGCTCGGCGTTGAGCATCGCTTGGCGCTGCGCGCTGCCACCGTCGTGCGAATCGGCGTTGTAGCGATGCAGCAGCGCCAGCACGCCCGGCCCGGTGAAGCTGGGATCCAGCCCAAATTGCGGGCAGGCGGCGTGACACAACAGGCAGTTGATGCAGGCGCTGTAGGGCTCAAACCGCGCCAGCTGGGCGGAGGTTTGCAGGTATTCGCCCTCGGCCAGGGTGCGCGGCTCTTTGGGGATCAGGTAGGGCTTGATGGATTCGAGCTTTTTGATGAACCCATCCACGCTCACCACCAGATCACGCCCGATAGCAAAGTGCGCCAGCGCCTCAATGCGCACCGGGCCGGGCAGCAGGTCGCGCAAAAAAGTTTTGCACGACAGCGCGGGCTGGCCGTTGACCATCATGCCGCAGCTGCCACAAATGGCCATGCGGCATGACCACCTGAAACTCAAGGAGCCGTCCAACTCGTCCTTGATCTGTTGCAGGCCTTGCAGCACCGACATGTCGTCGGTGAACAGCACTTCAAAGCGCTGCCAGACGGGCTTGTCTTCTTGCTCGGGGCGGTAGCGCAGCACCTCAATCGTGATGGTGCTGGCGGGCCCGGCGCCGATGCTTTCAGGCGTTTTTGCAGCCACGGGATCAGACATGCTGGGCCTCCTGGGCGCGGCGTTTGGCTTCGGCTTGTTTCCTGGCCGCGCCGTAGGCCCGGGCGCCCGGTGGTGAGCTGGTGATCTTGACGGGCCCGTAATCCATGCACGGTGCGCTACAACCCGTGTAAAAGACCAGGCTGTGCTGGAGAAAGCGCAGGTCGTCGCGCTGCTCAAAGCCGTCCAGGCGTTGATGCGAGCCGCGAGACTCTTGGCGGTTCAGCGCCGAGTGCGCCATCGCCTGGGCCACGTCCAGCAAAAAGCCCAGCTCGATGGCCAGCAACCACTCGGTGTTCCAGGCCTTGGAATGGTCGTCAAGCTGCACGCGCTGGTAGCGGGTTTGCAGCTCGGCCAGCTTGTTGCAAGTGGCCAGCATCGACTTGGCGCTGCGGTAGATGCCACAGCCGTCGTCCATGCTCTTGGCCCTCTCGCGCCGCAGCGTGGCGATGCGCTCGCCGCCACCCGGCGCGCCCCGATCTCCAGCGCCTGGGCTTGCGCGGCGTTAGCGAGTGCCAGCAATACGCTCGAGTCACCGTGCTGGATGGACTTGGCATGGGCCGCCGCCGCCTGGCCCGCCACCCGGCCAAACACCAGCAGTTCGGTCAGCGAATTGGAGCCCAGGCGGTTGGCGCCATGGATGCCCACGCTGGAGCATTCACCCACCGAGTACAGGCCAGGCAGCGGGGCGGCGGTATGGCCGTCGGCGGTGATGCCGCCCATGGTGTAGTGCACGGCGGGCAGCACGGGGATGGGCGCCTTGGCCGGGTCAACGCCCAGGTACTCGATGGCCAATTCATAAATTTGCGGCAGGCGCTCACGCAGCCTGGCCTCGCCCAGGTGGCGCAGATCCACGTGCAACACCTCGCCGTGCGGGCCGCTGATGGTGCGGCCTTTTTGTTTTTCATGCCAATAGGCCCGGCTGAGGCGGTCGCGTGGTCCCAGCTCCATGGCCTTGTTGTGCGGCGTGGGGCTGGCCGGGCCCAGGCCGTAGTCTTGCCGCCGGTGGCGATGATCAACGCCTTGGCCTGGAGCAGCGTGAACTCGCCGCTGGCGATGTCGACCACCACCAGCCCCTGCGCGCGGCCGTCACTGACCACCAAGTCGACGTAAAAATGCGCGTCGAAGCGCTTGATCGACGGGTACTTGATGCTCGTCTGGAACAAGGTGTGCAGCATGTGGAAGCCGGTTTTGTCGGCGGCAAACCAGGTGCGCTCGATCTGCATGCCGCCAAACGCGCGCACGTTGGCGTGGCCGTCGGGCGTGCGGCTCCAGGGGCAACTGCGTGCCTTCGGCTGGGGTGGAATCGGGTTTGGCGGGTCACGGGCATGGCGGGTCAACGGGGCAGCGGTTCAGCGCGTCAGCACCAGCTTCTGGTACAGCCCGCCAAAGTAGGTCTGCTTGACCTGTGATCTTGGCAACCCTTGCGGCGGCATGAAATCAAGCAGCTCGTGGTCCCACAAATCCATGGCAAAGGGCTCCAGCTTGCGGAATACCAGCCGCATCAAGGGCCGCACCCAGTGCCAGCGCGACGGCCGGTGGTAGTCCACGATCACCACTTTGCCGCCCGGTTTGACCACGCGCATGACCTCGGCCAGCGTGGCGCTGCGCACCGCCTTGGGCTGTTCGTGCAACAGAAAAAACAGCAGCACCTGGTCGTGGCTGGCATCGGGGCAGGCCAGCGACGACGCATCGCCTTGCATCAAGGCCACGCGGGCGTCGGGCGGCAGCTTTTTGCCCAGGTTGTGCAGCTGTATCGGCAGGATGTCGACCACGTCCAGGCGCGCGTCTGGCGCCGATCGTCTCAGTAGTCTGGATGTTAGGTTGCCGTACACACACGCCACCTGCAAGGTGCTGCCTTGCACGGGCTGGCCCGGTGGGGCCAACCCGGCCAGCGCTGCGTCGCGCAACTGGCTGTAGTGGCCAAACAAGATGGCGCTCACCAGCCATTCGCGCTCAAAAAGCGCCACGGCTTTCGGGTGAACGTAGGCCCACCAGTACACCTGTTCAAGGTAGCGCGGTATCACCGGCGCGCGCCACCTGGCCGGGTCAAATTCGCTCAATGCCGCGTCAATCGTTTGGGCTTGCGGGAGCGTCATGCGGCGGTGTCCTGAAGCTATTCAACGACAGGCTCCTAGAAGCGTCTGCGCCCGTAGTGGCGCAACACCTGGGGCAGGGTTGGGCGAGCGCGCCAAGTCTCGGCCGGGCATGTTTCATGGGGATCTCTCAGTCATCAATCGATCCACTCGGCCTCGGCCCTGCCAGCGTTGAGGGTGGGTTCAATGGCCTTAGTTTCGGCGCCACGTGTGGCAGCGTTTTGACGAACATCATGTGTCGGCATCAACCCGGCCAAATGGGGCAAGACGGCGTGCGTGGCAGGGGCCAATGCGCGTTGTTCATGGCCAAGGGCGCGGGTTGGGTTCAGAGCTCGGCTTGCGCGCCTTGGGTCAGCGGCCACAATGCCCCGCCGTGCTTGCGCTGGTCGGGCCAGGTGGCCCGTTTGGCCGGGCCCCCGATTCTCAAATTTGAATATGGAAGACGAGACCCATCGATGTCGATCTGGATCTGCTATACCGACGGCGGCTGCCAAGGCAACCCCGGGCCCTGCGCATGGGGCGCCGTCATCGTGCCCCCCACGAGCGGCACGATCGAGAACGCCGGGTTCCTGGGCCACGGCACCAACCAGATCGCCGAACTCAGCGCCGCGCTGCATGGCATCGGCATGACGCCGGTGGGCGCCGAGGTGCTGCTGATCTCCGACTCGCAGTACACGCTCAAGGGCCTGACCGAGTGGCGCCGGGGCTGGGAGAGCAAAGGCTTTCGCAACTCCAAGGGCGAGATCGTTGCCAACCTCGGCATCTGGAAGCTGTTGTATGCGGCGGCTGATCTGCGACGGGTCAAAACCCAATGGGTCAAGGGCCACTCGGGCCAAGTGCACAACGAGCGCTGCGACGTGCTGGCCGCCGAGGCCATCCGGGCCGGACTGAGCGCGGGCGGGCGGCCGGCCACCGCAGCCACGCCGGTGATCAGCGCACGGGCCTCTGCGGTGATGATGGCCGCGTCAACGCCGGCACGCGCCATGGCCGCCCGCAGCGCATGGACGCCGGTATGGGTGCCCGAACCCGAGTGCCAGACGGTGCTGTACGCCCTGGTTGAAGACCTTGGCGCGGGCCCCAAGATCACGCGGGCCGAAACCGGTTTGCGCCAAGGCACCGAGCCTGGCAAACCCTGGGCCACGCACTGGATGCCCATCCCCGGGCTGGATGCCGACTGAGCGCTGGCGCGGCGCGCGCCTATTGGCGGCCCGTCGCGTCTGGGGCACTTGGCTTGGCCGGCGATGGCAAAAACGCGCCGAAACCATCCCGGGCCTCACTCCTTGCGCGGAAACACCAGGGTCAGCACGGGTGGCATGCGGCCGTTGTCGCGTGGCAGCGTGCCGGTGCGGTCGATGGCGCGCAGCACGGTGTCGTCCCATACCGGGTTGCCGCTGGGTTTGGTGATGCGCCGGCCGATGATGCTGCCGTCAGGCGCGCACTTCACCTCGACCTCGGTGATCGGGTTGCCGCTCACTTCAACGGCCAGCAAGATGTTGGGCTTGATGAAGGCCTTGATGCGGCCTGCGTAGGCGGCTGACGGCGCTGCATCACGCGCCGCGTTGCCGGTGGACGTGGCGGCACCCGTGCCTGCGGCGGCGCCCGCCTGGCCCAGCATGCGCTTGAGGTTTTCTTCACGCTGCTTGGCCACCACGGCCTCTTGTAGCTTGGCCTCTCGCTCTTCTTTTTCACGCGCGGCGGACAGCGCTTTTTGGCGCTTGTCGTCGCGTAGTTTGTCGTCGCGGGCTTTTTCGTCGTGCGCTTGTTGATCGCGGGCCAGCTGTTCTTTTTTGAGCGCCTGTTTTTTCTCGTCGGCCAGGCGCTTGTCTTCGAGTTTTTGTTTCAGGCGCTGGGCCTGTTCGTCGGCTTTTTGCTGCTTTTCAAGCGCCGCCGCGTCGCGCGCTTCTTTGGCCTCGCGGGCGTTCTTGGCGTCACGCAGGGCTTGTTGCTCCTGCTTGCGTTTGGCGGCCTTTTCAATCGCGATCTCGGCGTCGCGCTCGGCCGCCAACGCGGCCGCCGTGGGCACGGGTGGTGCGGGCGCTGGCACGGGCTTGGGGGGTAGCACGGGCACGGGAGCGGGTGCGGGTGCGGGTGGGGCGGGCAGTGCCACCACTGGCTGCGGTTCAGGCACGGCCACGGCCACGGCCGCAGGTGCCGCCGCTTGCGGCACCGCGGCCCACAGCTCGGCGCTGATCACTGCCGGGGGCACTGGTAGCTTCCAGTTCAGGCCCAGCGCCAGCGCGCCAATCAGCCCGGCGTGGGCCAGCAGCGCCAGTGCCGCGCCGGGGCCCAGCGGGCTGTCGGTGCGCGGCAGCAGCGCGCCGTGTTCAAGTGCCGCAGCCGACATCAGCCACCCTGGCGCACCGACAAGCCCACGCGCGCGATGCCGGCGCGCTGCAGCACGTCCATCGCGCGCACCACTTGCTCGTACTTCACGGCCTTGTCGGCCGAGATCACCACCGGCACCGACGCATTGCCGGCCTGAAGCTCCTTGACCGCATTCGCCAGCTTGGCCACGGTGGTGGGCTTGGGCTCGCCCCCATCGCGCCGCAAACGCAGTTTTTCATCGGTGCTCACGATCACCTCCACCACGCTGGCGGGGCGGTTGGCCGATTTGCCCACGCTGGGCAAATCAACGATGCCCGTGGTGATGAGTGGCGCGCTGACCATGAAGATGATCAGCAGCACCAGCATCACGTCGATGAAGGGCACCATGTTCATCTCGGCGATGGCGCGGCGGCCCCGCCGACCTCTGTTTGCTACAGCTGGCATGGCCGCTTACCTCAGGTGTTGGGTTGTGCCACTGGGGTTGGCCGGCGGCGCGCCCGCGTTGCGCTGCAAGATGTTGGAGAACTCTTCAACAAAGCTCTCAAGTTGCGTGGCCATGCGGTCGATGTCGCGCGCAAAGCGGTTGTAGGCCACCACGGCGGGGATGGCCGCGAACAGCCCGATGGCTGTGGCCACCAGGGCCTCGGCGATGCCCGGCGCCACGGTGGCCAACGTCACCTGGGTCATATTCCCCAGGCCGACGAAGGCATGCATGATCCCCCACACCGTGCCGAACAGGCCCACATAGGGGCTGACCGAACCGACGCTGGCCAGGAAGCTGAGGTTGCTTTCGATGACGTCCAGTTCACGCTGGAAACTGGCCCGCATCGCACGCCGCGCGCCGTCGAGTTGCGCGCCTGAATCCAGCCGCTTTTCGCGCAGCTTCAGGAATTCGCGCAT
>JAYWDK010000156.1:0-5674 GCA_043779845.1 Betaproteobacteria bacterium
ACGGCTCACGCCGGTGTTGACGACCGTGGGCGTCAAGGTTTTGGGGTCGATGCGCCCGTCTGAGCCGCTGACGTTGGCGCCACCAGCCGACAACAGGTAGTTGCCCGCATCCACGCCGCTTAAGCCCGGGTTCGACAAGGTGTAGCCCACATCGGACAACACCACCCCACCGCCATCGCGGCTGACATGGGCGCTGTTGAAAGCACCCTGCCCGCTCACCGTCAGGCCCGTGCCGTCCAGGTTGCCAGTGATGGCCAGGTTCACGCCGCTCATGGTTGTCGTGCCATCGTAGGTTTTGCTAATGCCGCCAGCGGCCGACACCGACACCGTCTTGGGCATGATGTTGGCGGTGGTGCTCTGCTGGCCGCTGATGCTGTAGTTCAACCAGTTTGCACCGCTGTAGACCGTGTCCAGGCTCATCAGTTTGGCATTGCCGGCGTTTTTGTCGTTGAACGTGCCGGTGGTGGCCGCAGACGCGGGGTGGGGGCCAGCTGCAACAACACATCGGTGCTGCCGGGTTTGCCGCCCGCTTGCAGGCTGCCGGTGGCGCGCAGACCGGGCAGTTCGTCGGCCAGCAGCAAGGCGCGCTCCAGCACGTTCAGATCCAGCGGCGCGCCCTCGGTCAGCTGGGCGTTCAGCAACGCCAGCGCCCGCTTGGGCGGGCTCGGCGGCGCCAGCACGCTGCACTTGGCCCATGCGGGCCTCGGACACGTCAAACCGCACCGCACCGTCGGTCACGTCCTGCGCTGGCAGGCTCACCTGGGCCAGCCAGCCGTGGTCACGGTAAACCTGCTCCAACGCCTCGCCCGCCAACCGCAGGTCGGCCAGCGCCAACGGTCGGCCCAGCCAAGGTTTCAGCGTGCTCAACAAGGACTCGGTGGTCAGCAAGGTGTTTCCGCGCAGGCTGAACCGGCCGACCGTGAAGCGCAGCTCGTCCGGCGAGCCACCGGGCTTGGGCGCTGGTGCGCCCAGCGCGTGGCCTTCGGTCAGCGCGGGCAGTCGCGCCACGGGGGCTGGGCCTGCTGCTGCTCCAGGCGGCGTTGTTGCTCCAGCAACTGGCCGGCGTCCACCGGCGCTTGCGCCCAACTCAGCACGGGCACGCAAAGCAGCCAAAGCCACGTGGCCAGCTGCCACCAAATTTGTTTCGTCATGCGATCTCCAACGGACAAACCCGTTGAGATCAAGTCTTGCAGTGGCTCGCCGCTTTGAAGTTCCAAGTACAAGCCCCAAGCAAAGCCATCTGTGTGGATGGCGTTCGCTGCCGGCGATCAGCGGCCAAAAAAAGAAAAATTCGGACGCTTGTCAACGGATCGGGTAAACCCGCCGTTATCCCCACAAGCCCGGCAAATGCGGGGCCCGCTCAAGGGAGTCGGAGCTAAATCGAATCTCGCTTGAATCGGAACCTCACATGACCAAGAACCTGCTCATCGCCGCCCTGTTGTCCACCGTTGCCGCTCTGTCGTTCGCGCAAGCACCTGCTGCCGCGACCGCTGCGAAGACCGCCGTGGTTGACACCGCCGCCAAGGCCAAAGAAGCCGTGACGCCTGCCAAGGCTGCCGTTGCCACTCCGGCTGCTGCGCCCGCTGCTGCCACCCCGGCTGCTACCGCCCCCAAGGCCAAGCATGCCAAGAAGCACCGTGCCGCTGCCAAGCGCCATGGCAAGAAGGCTGCCCCGGCTGCCGCCGCTGCCAGCAAGTAAGTTGCTAGCCGGCTGACCGCTTGCGGTCGATCAAAAAAAGGGCTGAGTTTCTCAGCCCTTTTTTCATGGGCAACGCGCTTTCAGTGTGCCCGCCCAGCCCAGCCCAGCTCAGCGCGGCTTGGCGTTGGGTTTGGGTTTGTTGTGCGGCGCGGGGCCAGGCCCGGCGGGTTTGTTGGCTGGCACCGGGGCCGCCGGCTTGACCACCGGCTTCAGCACCGACGCAGCACCGCCTCTGAGCGGCACGTCGCCATCCATCGTGAACAAACCACCGCCCTCGGGCGTGCGCTTGATGTGAGTGGCGCCCAGTTGGCGCGCCATTCGTCTTCAAGATCGTCGGCCTCCTGGGCCGTGAGTCCTTCAAGATGAGCCATGGTTTTAACTCCTCAGGGTTTGAGACCCAGTGACTTGACGGCCTCGGCGCGTTGGGCCGCGTAGCGCTTGAGCCGCATGAACGAGGACACGTCCACATCGACGATGCCCTGCGCTTTCAGGTACTCCTCCAGCCGCTGGTGGTTGTCGGATCTGCCCGCTGCGGCGGCGTCCCTAGGTTGGGGTAGACGGCGGGTGGCCATCCGGGGCGTCAGTCGCCGGTCAACCGCCGGTCAGCACAACACCGGCAGAACCGCCCACACTGCGGACCCACACGGCGAGTGGCGCGGGGGCGGGGAGTTAGCAACTCCTGGCCGCCCGATTCGGCGTCTTCTTCGCCGAAGCTCTACGCTGCTTCGAGCAAGAACTCGACCTTGACTGCTTCGAACGGAAACACAATGCCGCCACCTTCAGCGCGATCAAGAACGCCCGCGTTCAGCAGAGCCGTGATGTCCGAGTGAACGGCTTTTACGTCGCGCTCAACGCGACGAGCGGCCTCGCGAATGGATATTGGCCCGGCACAGCGAAGTGCTTTCAACAGTTCCCAGCGCTTCGCCGTGAGTACTTGCCAAAGCAGCTCCGGCGTTGCGAAGCTGATTCGTGCCGACCGCCCTGGTTTCCCAGTCTTCCAGGACTGAACAAAATTCGCCATGGATTCCTCGGGCGAGCGAACCTCAAGAACTACTGTTTTCATCGTTCCACCTCGCTATGTCTTTCTGAAAGTCGACCATCAACTGCTCAGCTGTGCTGAACTGGTACGAGTTCTCGGTAACACCGAAATGGCGGTGAGCACCTTTTCCGACTTCGTTGTCGTAGCGCACCACACCCATCAGCAGCGCCATCACGATCAGCACGTTGGGCAGGCCTCTGTAGCTGGCCAGCAAGAAGCTCAGGCCCAGGATCAGCGCCAAGAACGCGGCGTGCTTGAGCAAGAAGAAGGGCAGCGGTTCGTCGTCCATGCCGGCCGCCGTTTGGCGCTTGCGCTGGTGCAGCTTGAACCCCAGCATCAGCAGCGCCACCAGTACGCTCAGCACCATCGAGCTTTGGCGCAGGCCCTCGCCGGCGTCGCCGCTTTGCCAATCAGGGATGAAGCCCGAACTCAGCAACTGGAATGCGGGCGGAAACGGGCCCAACGATTGCCCCGCCAGCAGCGCCAACGCCAGGCCCTTGAATACCAGCATGCCGGCCAACGTGACGATGAACGACGGGATGCGGTACACCGCCACGAACCAGCCTTGGGCCGCGCCAATCAGCCCGCCAGCCAGCAGGCACACTATTGTTGCGGGCACAAAGTGCCAGTTGTATTGCACCATCAGCACGGCGGCCAGCGCGCCCACAAAGCCGCACACCGAGCCCACCGACAAATCAATGTGGCCGGCCACGATCACCAGCAACATGCCCAGCGCCATGATCACGATGTAGCTGTTTTGCAGGATCAGGTTGGTGAGGTTGAGCGGCTGCATCAGCGTGCCGTCGGTCATCACCTGGAAGAACCCCATGATGACCACCAACGACATCAACATGCCGTAGTCACGCAGCTTGTTTTTGAGGAAGCCAGCGTGGCGGCTGCCGGTGGCGGACTGGGCTGCGGCGGGGGTTGACGCGCTGCTCATGCCGCCACCTTTTGACCCGCACCAGCCGCCAACTCGTCCACCGAAACATTCGCCACGATCGCTCGCATTATTTTCTCCTGGGTCGCGTCAGTCACTGGCAGTTCAGCCACAAAACGGCCTTCGTTCATCACGTAAATCCGGTCGCACAAGCCCAGCAGCTCGGGCATGTCGGACGAGATCACCAGCACACATTTGCCATCGGCCGCCAGCTGCGCCATCAGGCTGTAAATCTCGAACTTGGCGCCCACGTCAATGCCGCGCGTAGGCTCGTCCAATATCAGCACTTGCGGGTTGGCAAACAGCCACTTGGCCAGCACCACTTTTTGCTGATTGCCGCCCGACAAATTGACCACCGCCTGGCTCACGCCCGCGCTGCGGATATTGAGCCTGCGCCGGTAATCACTGGCCACCGCGTACTCGTGCGCCTCGTCGATCACGCCATGGCTGGACACGCCGCCCAGGTTGGCCAGCGTGGTGTTGTGGGTGATGCTGTTGTCAAGCACCAGGCCCAGCGCCTTGCGGTCTTCAGTCACGTCAGCCAGGCCGTGGGCCACGGCTTTCTGGACGGTGCTCACGTCAACGGTTTGGCCGTTGAGGCGCACCGTGCCGCGGATTCGCTGGCCCCAGCTGCGGCCAAAAATACTCATGGCCAGCTCGGTGCGGCCCGCGCCCATCAGGCCGGCAATGCCCACGATCTCGCCGCGCCGGGCGTGCAGGGTCACGCCCTTGATCACCGCGCGGTCAGCGTGTTGCGGGTGCTGCACAAACCAATCGTTCACCTCAAACACCACATCGCCAATAACCGGCGCGCGGCGCGGATAACGATCGGCCATTTCACGGCCCACCATGCCGCGGATGATCAGGTTTTCGGTCACCGTTTGTGCGCTGCAATCCAGCGTTAGCACCGTGCCGCCACTGCGCAAGATGGTGATGGCGTCGGCCACCTTGTTGATCTCGTTGAGTTTGTGCGAGATCAGGATGCACGCGATGCCCTGGGCCTTGAGCTCCAGCAGCAAATTGAGCAACGCGTCGCTGTCGCTCTCGTTCAGGCTGGCGGTGGGCTCGTCCAGGATCAGCAGCCGCACCTCTTTGGCCAGCGCCTTGGCAATTTCCACCAATGGCTGTTTGCCCAGGCCGATGTCGTCGATCAGCGTGGCGGGTGATTCAAGCAAGCCCACCTTGGCCAGCAGCGCCACTGCGCGCTGGTGGCGGGCCACCTCGTCGATCACGCCCTTGTGTGCAATCGCGTTGCCCAAAAACAGGTTCTCGGCGATGGACAGCAGCGGCACCAGCGCCAGCTCCTGGTGGATGATGATGATGCCGCAGGCCTCGCTGTTGGTGATGCCGGCAAACTGCTTGACGGTGCCCTCAAATACGATGTCGCCGCTGTAGCTGCCGTGGGGGTAAACGCCGCTCAGCACCTTCATCAGCGTGCTCTTGCCAGCGCCGTTTTCACCCACCACGGCGTGGATCTCGCCGGCCTTGACGCTGAGGTTCACCCGGTCCAGCGCGTTGACCCCGGGGAAGGTCTTGGTGATGCCGCGCATCTCAAGAATTGGCGGCGGTGTTGCGGCTGGCATGGCGGCGGGGGTGGGCATGGCTTGGGGCGTTTGACGGGCTACCGAGCTGCCGGGCTTACTTGACCTGGCTCCAGCTGCGGTACATGAAGTCGTTTTTGTCGTCGCTGCCAAACCATTCAGCCGATTGGCGCTTGACGGCGGGTTGGGCGGGGGGCTTGTCGGGCGGTGTGGCCATGATCATCCAATGCGGGGGATGATTGAAATTTAAGTATTGCTTTAATTTGAAATGCATGGTGCAAATCCTGAACAGCACCAGTTTTTGCTCTTTTAGTATGTCGATAAAGCCGGTCCGAACCCACCCTAGCTTGCCCCCGCCATGTCATCCTCAGCCACTTACCCCAGCCTTCAAGACCGCGCCGTGCTCATCACCGGCGGCGCCACCGGCATTGGCGCCGAGTTGGTGGCGCGCTTCG
>JAYWDK010000157.1:0-14990 GCA_043779845.1 Betaproteobacteria bacterium
GCCTACCGCAGCGAGATGGGCGAGTTCAGCCCCGCCAAATCCAAGGCCCTGCTCGACCTGTATGGCTATGTCGACCGTGACGGCGACGGCTGGCGCGACTTGCCCGACGGCAAGCCGCTGGTGCTGGTGCGCAACACCCAGCCCGACGCCAGCCAGCGCCAGCTCGACGAGTTGTGGCAGAAGAACATGAATGCGGTCGGCCTGAAGGTCGAGTTCAAGTTTGCCAAGTGGCCCGAGAACCTGAAGGCCATGCAGGCCGGCCGGGCGATGATCTGGGGCGTGGGCTCATCGTCCACCCAACTGGACGGCCAGGACAGCTTGCGGCGCCTGTACGGGCCGGCCTCGGGCGGGGCCAATCTGTCGCGCTTCAAGCAAGCGGCGTTCGACGCCATTTACGAGCGCATGTCGGGGCTGCCCAACGGCCCCGAGCGCGACGCGCTGTTCTTGCAGGCCAAGCGCGTGTCGGCGGCGTACGCGCCCTACAAACAGCACGTGCATCTCATCTACACCGACATGGTTCACCCGTGGCTGCTGGGCTACCGGCGGCCGCTGTTCTGGAACCGCTGGTGGCACATGGTGGACATCGACGAGAGCTTGCGGCCGGTGAAGTAAGCCTTTTGCCGGCCACGGCTGCTGGGCGGGCCGGCGGGGCATGCCAGTGAAACCAGCGCGCGCCGCGTGGGCGAACCACTGGTGCGCCGCTGGTTCACCGCATCACTTCTTCTTTTTGCTGCGCTCGGGCACCACGGTGGTGATGGTGGCCGTCACGGCGCCGGGTGACAGCGGCTTGGCGGACGAATCATCTTTCTTGGGTTTTTTGGTTTCTTTGCTGCTGCGTTGTTGACTCTTGGCCATGGAGCTGCTCCTTGTTTGATTGACGCCTGGGTGGCGCGGTCATCGACATGCTTGCGGCTGCTGCCGGGCTTGTCAATTGTGCCCGCCGCGCGGCCCCGGTCTGGCGGGCCCACGTCACCACGGTGATACCCGCCGGCCCAGCATGGGCCCACACTTCGCCCCCATGCCTCCTCTGAAACCCATGCTCTTGCTGGCCGACCCCAGCATGGCCGCGCCGTTGGCCGCAGCCGTGCGGCAGTTTGCGCCCGAACTCACGCTGCTGCCCTTCAGCCGCGCCCTTGACGACACCACGCTGGCCGATGTTGAGGTGGTGCTGGGCTGGCGCTTTCCGCCCGGCGTGGCGGGTCGCTTGCCGGCCTTGCGCTGGGTGTGCTCGATGGCGGCAGGCGTAGAAAAACTGCTGGTGCCCGACCTGGCGCCGCAGGTGCTGGTGTCGCGCGTGATCGACCCCGACCAGGCGCTGGGCATCGCGCAATACGTGGCCTTGATGGCGCTGCGCCACGTGCGTGGCCTGCCCGCCTACGAGGCCCAACAGTTGGCGCGGCAGTGGCTGCGCCAGCCCATGGCCGCCGCCCGCCACCGTGTTGCCGTGCTGGGCTGGGGCGAGGTGGGCCGTGAGGTGGGCCGCGTGCTTCAGGCGCTAGGTTTTGAGGTGCTGGCCTGGCGGCGCGGCAGCGGTGACCTGCACGCCGCGCTGGCCCAAAGCGCGCTGGTGGTCAACGCCCTGCCGCTGACCGATGCCACCGCCCATTTGCTTGACGCCGCAGCCTTTGCGGCCCTGCCACGCGGCGCCTACCTGATCAACATCGCCCGCGGCGGCCACGTGGTGGAGGCTGACCTGATCAGTGCGGTGCGCTCGGGCCACCTGGCCGGCGCCGCGCTGGACGTGCAGGCCGTTGAGCCCATGACCGACGCCGACCCGCTGTGGGCCGTGCCCGGCATCAGCATCACGCCGCACATCGCCGCGCAGTCGTCGCCGCACACGGTGGCGGCGCAGTTCGTGGCGGGCTTGCGCTGCTTGCAGCGTGGTGAGCCGCTGCCCAACCTGGTGGATCGAAGCCGCGGGTACTGACAACGCCCTGCGTTGAAGCGCCCCCTCACCCCAGCCCTCCCGGGAATGGGGGTTTTGATTTGCTGCCTTGCCGGCTGCTGTTCTCGCTTGCTGCACTGCGCCGGGTATTCGCCCCGGCGGGCGCCTAACTTTCTTTTCGGGCCGAAAAGAAAGTCAGCAAAGAAAAGGGCCGGAACCCAGTTTCAATGGGTTTGCCCTCGACCGCTTCGGGCACGGTGTGTTGTGGACTCGCCTGCCGAGCAGGCTCAGACAGTCGGCGCCTGTCACCACCGTGACGGGATCGGGTTGACTGGCGTCCAAGGCGGCTGTTCTGGGCTACAGCACGGTGACGGTTGAAGTCCTCACCTCGTTGCTCTTTCGCAGGCCGAGGCAAGGCGCAAGGCGCAAGACGCAAAACGACGCCACGCGCAGGCCGTCTTGGACGCGTACTGGTGGCGTTACCGCTGACCTTGAAAGGCGCCGAATGTCTGAGCCTGCTCGGCAGGCGAGTCCACAACACACCGTGCCTGAAAACATCAAGGGCAAACCCATTGAAACTGTCTTGCAGGCCCTTTTCTTTGCTGACTTTCTTTTCGGCCCGAAAAGAAAGCCAGTCGCCCGCCGGGGCGAATACCCGGCGCAATGCAGAAAGCGAGAACAGCTACTTGCAAGGCGATCCAGGACAAACCTGGCATCTTGCCCCCCCCCGGGTACGGGCGCGAGCGAGCCATTCAAGTCATTCGCCCGAGCCGAGCCCAGCCGCGTTCAGCTCAACTGGCCAGCGCCACGATTTGCGCCGCAGGCAGCGCACCCGATTGCCGCTTTTGCTCAACGCCGGCCTGCAAGCGCACCAGCGTGGGGATGCTGCGGATCGCAAAGCGCGCCGACGCCTGGGGGCTGTCGTCGCTGTTGACCTTGACCAGCACCGCCCGGCCTTTGAGCTGTTTGGCGGCGGCCTCGAACTGCGGCGCCATTTGCCTGCATGGCCCGCACCAGGGCGCCCAAAAATCAACCAGCACCGGCAGCGTGGTCTGGCGCACGAAGGCATCAAAGTTGGCGTCGGTCAGCTCAACGGGCGCGCCCGTCAACAAGGGCTGGTGGCAGCGCCCGCAGTCGGGGTCGTCAGACAAACGCGCGCTGGGCAGGCGGTTCACGGCGCCACAGTGGGCGCAGGCAATGTGTTGGGTGTCCATGGCTTTTAACTTGGTACGGTGCTGGGTATTTCAAGCCTTGGCCGCGAGTACTTGCCAATTCCAGGTCTGACGAGGACAAGGCTGATTTTTACCAGCTTCTACTTGCCGTGCCGAAAGAGAATCCGGCCATCCTCGAAGAACCGGTGCACCGCCGCACCACCGAGATGGTCGCCGCGAAGGCCCGCGCCTTTGAAGCCGCCGGCATGAATGACTTCATCGCCAAGCCGGTGGAGGCCAAAGTGTTTTACGCCATCTTGCTGAAATGGCTTGGGGGTGCTGCGCCCACCACGCCGCGTTCAGTGACCCTCGAACCCAGCCACGCTGCCGAAGCCCTGGCGCCAGGTGGCGTTTTGCCGGCGGCTGTGGCGACCCATCCCAAATAGCTCGCCGCCATGCTGGAGTGCGGTGATATCGCAGCACGCCGCCTTGCTCGATGAGCAAGCCGGCGTGCTGCGCGTGGCCTGCGGCGACCGGTTCAATACGCTGGCGTGCAACATCAAGCGGTTTCAGTTTGAGGATGCGATGGCAACGCTGCATTTGATCGGATACCTGGTCTGAAACTCGGTTTGAATGTCAGCCCGGCGCAGGGTGGCGGGCCCGTGAACCCGCCTTCCTAGAATCGGGCCATGCCCCATTTCCCGCTTGTTGCCCGGCCGCCCGCCGCGTTTTACCGTTTCCTGGTGGTCGCCGTGCTCGGCTTTGCCTCGGGCCTTCCTTTGGCGCTGACGGGCCAGGCGCTGCAAGCCTGGCTCAGCACCGAGGGCGTTGACATCGCCACCATCGGCTTCTTGAGCCTGGTGGGCATGCCCTACACCTTCAAGTTTTTGTGGGCGCCGCTGATGGACCGCTTTGAGCTGTGGCCTGCGCTGGGCCGGCGCCGGGGCTGGCTGGTGCTCACGCAGCTGGCGCTGGCCGGCGCGCTCTGGGCGCTGGCGGCCACCTCGCCGCGGGGTGCTTTGCAGGCTTTTGCGCTGCTGGCGGTGGTGGTGGCGTTCATTTCGGCCTCGCAAGACGTGGTGATCGACGCCTACCGCACTGACTTGCTAACGCCTAACCAGCGCGGCCTGGGCGCGTCGCTCAACGTGCTGGGCTATCGGCTGGCGATGATTTTGTCGGGCGGCGTGGCGCTGATCTGGACCGACGCCCAGCAGGGCAGCGGCTGGTCGTGGCCCCAGGTGTACCGGCTGATGGCCGCCATCATGGTGGGCGTGGCGGTGTTCTCTGCGCTGGCGCTGCCGCGCTTGCCGCAGCCGGCGGCGGGTGGTGATGGCGGCGCAGGTGCCGCGCCCGTCAGCGCCGCGCGCAATGATTTGCTGGGCTTTTTGGCGGTAGTAGTGGCGGTGGCTGTGGGCTACCTGGCCACCTTGCACTTGTTCACGCCCTTGGCCAAGGCTTTGCTCGGTCCATGGCTGGCTGGTGGGCGTTTGGCGCCCGCGCTGCAGGCTCGCTGGGTTGATCTGCTGGCGCTGCTGATGGGCCTGGCGGCCACCCTGCCGCTGGCCGCCTGGGCCGCGCGGCGGGCGCGCTTCGACACCTTGCTGGGCGGCTTGCGCAGCTATTTTTCGCAACCCGGCGCGGTGGTGTTTTTGCTGTTCATCGTGTTCTACAAGTTGGGCGACGCGTTTGCCGGCGCGCTGATGACGCCGTTTTTGCTCAAGGCCATGGCCTTCAGCTCGGCCGAGGTGGGGGTGGTCAACAAAATCATCGGGCTGTGGCTCACGCTGGGCGGCGCGCTGCTGGGCGGCTTGTTGATGCTCAGGCTGGGGCTGTGGCGCGCGCTGATGTTGTTTGGCGTGCTGCAAGCGGCCAGCAACCTGGGCTTTTGGTGGTTGGCCACCCAGGGCAAGGGCAGCTTGCCTGGCTTGCTGATACCGGCGTTCGACTGGGGTTTTGTGGCCTTGTCACAGGCCACGCCGGTGGATGGCGGCTTGCTGATGGTGATCGCCTTCGAGAACCTGTCGGGCGGCATGGGCACGGCAGCGTTTTTGGCGTTTTTGATGAGCCTCACCACGCAGCGCTTCACCGCCACCCAGTTTGCGATGCTCAGCGCGTTTGCCTCGGTGGGCCGGGTCTGGGTGGGGCCGCTGGCCGGCGTACTGGCCGAGTCCATCGGCTGGCCGGCGTTTTTCATCGTGTCCACCGTGCTGGCCTTGCCGGCGTTGGGCTTGTTGTGGTGGATGCGGGCGGGCGTGCGGCGTTTGGAAGTCACGCCTGGCGCGCCTGTCGATGATTGACAATTCCGGTGGGTGGCCCCATCTGCCAGGTCTGCCGCACGATGGATTGCCGCAGCCACCACCGGACTTGCCGCCTTGGCCTTCACAACCGCCCAACTTTTGGTCTTCAAGCCCACCATGACACTGACGTCTCGCTCCGAGTTCCACACCGCCGCCCAGGTGGCCGTGCCCGAGTTGGCGCACGGTGGGGCCTGCCGCTGCGCCCTGCACGCGCGGCGCAGGCTGGGTGGCGCGCTGTTGGGCGGTGGCGCGCTGGCCGCGCTGGGTTTGGGCGCGGCGGGTTCGGCCCAGGCGCAGGATGCCGAGTGCCGGCGTTCCACCTTCACCAAGGCCGTGTCGGCCGACCAGGTGGAGCAAGCCGCCGGCCAGCAGTACCGCCAGATGCTGCAACAAGCCACCGAAAAGCAGGCGCTTGGGCCAGCGGATAACGGACAGGTGCAGCGGCTTCGGTACATCGCCAAGCGCATCATTCCGTTCACCACCAGCTGCAATCCCCGCGCGCAGCAATGGCGCTGGGATGTCAACCTGATTGGCTCCAAGGAGTTGAACGCCTTCTGCATGCCTGGCGGCAAGATCGCCTTTTATTACGGCATCCTGGCCAAGCTCAAGCTTGACGACGACGAGGTGGCCATGATCATGGGCCACGAGGTCGCGCACGCGCTGCTGGAGCATGCCCGCGCGCGCATGGGCAAGACCATGGCCACGCGCGGCGCCATCGAGCTGGGCGCGGCGCTGTTTGGTTTGGGCGGCGCGGGCCGCACGCTGGCCGACATGGGCGGCCAGTTGCTCACGCTGCGCTTCTCGCGCGATGATGAATCCGAGGCCGACGCGCTGGGCCTGGTGCTGGCCGCCAAGGCCGGCTACAAGCCGATTGCGGGCGTCACGCTGTGGCAAAAAATGCTGGCCGCCAACAAGGGCGCACCGCCGCAATGGCTGAGCACCCACCCGTCGGGTGAATCGCGCATCCGCGACATTGAGTCGCGCCTGGCCCGCATTGATCCGATCTACGAGCAGTCCAACAAGCCCGATCGGCACTTTGGCCCGCCCACGGCTTGATTGCTTGGCCGCCGTACTGGCTCTGTGAGTCATCGTGCTGATGGACAACATGCCCCAGGGACTTGCCATGGTGGCGGGCCTGGCGGTGCTGGTCTTGGCCTGGCTCGGTGTGCTGCGCAAACAAGCTCGGACCCATGCGCGTTTGACTGCGGCCTTGCGCGCCGAGCTGGCCCAGGCCCGGGCCACAAGCGACGCCAAGACGCGGTTTTTTGCCGCCGCCGGCCATGATCTGCACCAGCCCTTGCAAGCGCTTTCCATCAACGCTTTTGCGCTGGCCGTGTTGGCGCGGCGCCAGGGCCAGCCCGAGATTGCCAGGCTGGCCGATGCCATTGAAACCGCCCTGCGCCAGAGCATGGGTTTGCTGGACGACTTGCTCGACGTGTCGCGGCTGGACGCCGGCGCGGTGCACCCGGATTGGGTTGAGCTGGATCTGGGCGTGATGCTGGACGGCCTGGCCCGTGAGTTTTTGCCACTGGCCGCCGAGCGCGGGCTGAGCCTGGTGGTGGAGCGCCCCGATGCGCCGCTGTGGGTGCGCACCGACGCCGATTTGCTGCGCCGGATCTTGACCAACCTGCTGGGCAACGCGCTGAAGTTCACCCCTGCGGGCGGCGTGCGCCTGATCTTGACGAGCGCGCCTGCCGCCGGGCGGGCGGCCGCCGGTGATCACCTGCTGCTGGCCGTGCAAGACACCGGCGTCGGCATCGCCCTGGCCGACCAGGGCCGCGTGTTCGAGGCGTTTTACCAGGCTGCTAACCCGGCCCGTGAGCGACTCCAGGGCTTGGGCCTGGGCCTGGCCATCGTGCACCGCCTGGCGGGGGTGCTGGGCATCGGCCTGCGCCTGCAAAGCCAGCCCGGCCAGGGCACGCGTTTTGAGCTGTTGCTGCCCGTGGGTTTGGGCGCCGGGGTGGCGCGGCCGCTGGCGCCCCGGGATTAGGCTGCCGCGTGCATCGGCGGGCGCCGCCGTCACCAGCGCTGTGGCAAGGCCTTGTTGAGCACGTAGCGGCTGTTTTGCACGGTGGTGTAGCCACCGCGCTCCAGATCCTTCAGCAGCCGGCTCACCATCTCGCGTGAGCAGCCCAGGCGGTGCGCCATTTCAAGGTGGGTGAGCCGCTCGGTCACGCGCAGTTGGCCGTCGGTGCCCGCCACGGCCAAGGACATCAGCAGCAGCTTGAGCCGGCCATACACATCGTTGAGCGCCAACTGGCGGGCGCTGACCGTGGCCGCACGTGCGCGGCGAATCACCTTGGCCAGCAGCTCAAACGCAAACTCGGGCCGCTCGGCCACAAAGCGCTCCAGCGTGCGCTGGCTCACCACGGCGCAGCTGCTGGCCTCCAGCGTGATGACGCTGGCCGACCTGGGCCCACCGTCGAGACTCATTTCACCAATGTATTCACCCGGGCCGTAGACGCCGTAGGTGATCTCGCGGTTGCTGTCGCCCGTGCTGAACGCGCGCAGCCGGCCGGTGAGGATGATGAACAGCGTGTCGCCGTTGTCGCCTTCCTGGATCAACAGCGTGCCTTTGCGGTAGCGGCGTGTTTCACCGCGGTCGACCAGGGCGGCCAGGGCGTCCGACATCAGGGCCTGGACGGCAACAGCGGGGGCGGCAGGGCGGCTTGAAGCTGGGGTTTGGGACATCGGCTAGGGCGCGGCCGAAAGGCGACCCGGCACCGGGAAAGATGCTATCCGACGGTTTGCCTCGCCAGTGGCCCGTTGCCTTGATCGATGGCAGCCCGCGCGAAGGCCGGCCAGCCGTCACGCCCGTCGCGCCCACCCGCTTGGGCGCCGGTGCCCGGGCCGCTGCTGGTCAGGAGTGCAATGCGCGGTTGCCGCCACGGTTGCTGCTGGCCGCGAGCGCCACGGCAGGGGCTGCGCTTGTTTCATCCGACAAACCCTCGTGCAACACCGCGTGCCGGGCCTGCAAAACGCCCACCAGCGGCGGCAGCAGCGCCACCTGACGCATCAGCGCCCGGATGCTGGTGGCGCCGGTCTTGAGCCGGATGCTGCCAATCTGGGTGCGGATGGTGGCCAGGCCCACCCCTTGGTGCACGGCGATCTGTTGCGGCGTGAGGTCGCGGCACAAGCACTTCATCACGGCCGTCTCGGCCATCGTCAATTGGTTGCTGCGGGCAAACCAATCAACGGTGAGCTCTTCGCACACCTGCCGCCGGCCCAGCAACAGGGCCGCGCCGAACGGGCTGTCGGACCCCAGCGCGGGCAGTGGCACCACGGCCACGCTGATGCACTGCCCGCCGTCGCCGCCTTGCGGCCCGAGCTGCAACAAGCGACGCAAGCCGCGCTGCGAGGCGCCGACCAGCGCCTCGCGCAGGCGCGCAGAATCGTGCGAATGGCGCGCTTGCAGCGTGGCGCCCACCAGCTGCAACGGGTGGGTGTCATCCAGATCACGCAGGGCCGCCTTGTTGAGATGGGCCACCTTTTGGGCATCGGCCATCAGCAGCATGCCGTAGTCGATGGTGTCCAGCATTTGCGCCATGCGCCGCTGCGTGATCGAGGTGGCGCAGCGCCGCTCAGGGCCGGCATAAACGCGCCCGCGAATGTGCGCCATTGAGGCAAATGACGGCGCCGGCGTGCCCTCCAGCAGGGCCATCAGGCTGGCCGGGTGGAGCTGGCCCAAGTGTGAACCAACGTGTGCGCCAACGTGTGCGGCGACAGACGATGTGTCGTGCGAGGTGTTTTGCAGGTTCAGCATGGTCGCTACTCCGGTGGCAGCGGCGGCGCAAATGGCGCTGCCGTGCTGCATGGCCAAGAGCGTAGAAAAACCAGCATCGCCGTTGACGTGAACTCTGGCACGTGTTGCCCAGTGACAAATTCACCATCGCGCCACCGCGCCAAGGGGGCAGCGGGCGCGGGTGTCATTCATTTCGTCAACACCCTCTCAGGTGCCCATCACGAAAGGGTTGCTGCAGCGCTCGCGGCCAAAGCTGCTTTCGGGGCCGTGGCCGGGGATGAACACGGTGTCGTCGCCCATCGGCCACAGGCGCTGGGTGATGCTGCTGATCAGCGTGTCGTGGTCGCCACCCGGGAAATCAGTGCGGCCTATGCTGCCGGCAAACAGCACGTCGCCCACAAAGGCACGCTGCGCCTGCGCGCTGTAAAACACCACGTGGCCGGGCGTGTGGCCAGGGCAATGGCGTACCTCAAGCCTGCTGTTGCCCACTTGCACCGTGTCGCCATCGGCCAGCCAGCGTGTGGGCGTGAAGGGCTCGGCCGGCGCAAAGCCAAACATCTTGGCCTGCTCGGCCAGGCCGTCGATCCAGAACTGGTCGCCCGGGTGCGGGCCAACGATGGGCAGGCCCAGTGCACGCGACAAAGTGCCGGTGCCACCTGCGTGGTCGATGTGGGCGTGGGTGAGCAAGATCTGCTTGGGTGTGACGCCCAGCCGCGCCATTTCGGCACGCAGCGTGTCGAGGTCGCCGCCCGGGTCCACCACGGCGGCGTCCATGGTTTCATCGCACCAGACGATGGAGCAGTTTTGCTGGAACGGGGTGACTGGCACGGTCAGGTAATGCAGCATGTTGGGGTTTGTGGGTTCGAAGTGAGCGGCGAGGGTCAAAAGCGAGCGGAGGCGGATGCTGGCGGTTGGTAGTGGTTCGGCCGTGGCTCAGCGCTTAGCCCTGGCCTTCTCGCAAGTGCCGGTAGACCGTGGTGCGCGAGATGCCCAGATTGCGCGAGGTTTGGCTCACGCTGCCCCCGGTGCGCTCAAATTCACGGCGCACCAGGCCGGTGGCGCCTTGCTGCAAGGCCGATGCATTGGGCACGTGGCCCACGGGCAACCAGCGATCCACGTCGGCCAGGGCCAGACGGCGGTCAGGGCGGGTCAGCAGCCCGCGGGTCAGTACCGATCGGAGTTCGCGAAAGTTGCCTGGCCAGGCATGCCACGACAGGCGTTCGACCGCGTCGTCGTCGATGGTGGCGCCGGTGTCCAGCGTGGCCAGCACACTGCGCACGGCGGCGGCAAAGTCGCGCCGTTGGCGCAGCGGTGGCAGCAGCACGCACACGGTGTTCAGCCGGTAATACAAATCGGCCCGAAAGCGCCGCGCTTGTACCTCGTCGGCCAGGTCGGCGTTGGTGGCGGCCAACAGTTGCACGTCGACGCGGCGGGTGGCCGTGCCGCCCACGGGGCGCACCACCTGGTCGTCCAGAAAGCGCAGCAGCGCGGCTTGCAGCGGCAGCGGCAATTCACGCACTTCATCCAGCAACAGCGTGCCGCCATCGGCGCTGGCGATCAGGCCGATGCTGCCTTCGCGGCGCGCGCCGGTGAAGGCGCCGCCCAGGTAGCCAAACAGCTCGGCTTCAAACAGCTCGGCGGGCAAGGCGCCGCAGTTGACGGCCACGAACGCGCCCGTGCGGCCGCTGGCGCGGTGGGCATGGCGGGCCAGCACCTCTTTGCCGCTGCCGGTTTCGCCCAGGATCAGGATGGGCGCGTTCATGCGGACGGCAGCGTCAACCAGGCCAAAGGCGTCGGCCACGGCAGGGTCGCTGGTCACGACGTTTGGCTCGGTGTGGTGTGCCGCAATGGCGCGCTTGCCTGGCGGCAGTGCGGGGTCGTGGCCGCCGTCGACCTGATGGCTGCTGCCGCTGAAGCCGGTGGTGCTGGTGCTGCGCGCGGGCCGTGGCGGCGTGGCCAGCAGGCGCCGCTCGGCCGGGCGAGCCATGCAACTGGCCACCAGCGAGCTGCCCAGCTTGTCGCGCAGGCGCAGCTCGCCGCCCCGGTGCAGCCGGCCCAGCAGGTGCTCCCAGGGTTCGCCGAACAACTGCTCGAATGAGCAGCCTGGTGCCGCGTCAAGCCCTTGCAGCAGTTGGCGGCCACGGGCGTTCAAGGCCATCAGGCTGCCGGCCTCGTCAAAGGCCAGCAGCCCTGCGCTGAGCGTGCCCAAAAACTCGGCGCGTGGGTGGATGGCGAGCACAAAACGCGTGCGCATCTGGTGGATTAGCAAGCCGTTTTCGATGTGCGTGGCGGCCATCTGCACCAGCGCCTGGGTGTGCTGCTGGCGCGAGGCAAAGTAGGACGACGCATCGAGCACGCCCACGATGTCGCCCGCCGCGTCGCGCACCGGCGTGGCGGTGCAGGAGATGTCGCCCAATTGCAGCAGGTAGTGTTCCAGCCCGGTCACGGCCACCGATTGCCCGCAAGCCAGCGCGGTGCCCAGGCCGTTGGTGCCGCACAAGGATTCAGACCAGCGGCTGCCCGCCACGATGCCCGCGTCGCGCCCGCTCATCGTGAAGCGGTTGTCGGCGTACAGATCAAGGATCACGCCGTCCTGGTCGGCAAAGGCCAGCAAGAAGTTGGAGCCGGCGATCTGCTGGGCCAGGGACTCGAGCTCGACCTGGGCCAGCCGGCGGGCCACCTCGGCGCGCTCGCGTCGGCGCGCCAGGCAAGCCCCGTCCACCACTGAGATCGTGCGGGGCACCGTGCTGTCCAGGCCGGTTTGCATGCAGCGCACCCAGCTGTCCAGGATGTCGGCCGAGGGCAAACCGTCGGGTGGCATGGCGCTGCCTCGGGCACGCACGGCCAAGGCATGCAACATCTGGCGCTCGGGGGTCAGGATCACGCGGGTCTCCGTCGGCGGGTCATCGCCCGCTTGAGTGCCGCACGCTAGCAGCCGCCCGCGCTGGCGGCAACTGCACAGTTTCTGCACAGCTGACGCGGCGCAAGTTGCGGATCTGTACGGCGGCTTGATGGGCCTGCGGGCAGGCAAGGCCGTCAGTCAAGGGTGTTCCCGAATTGGTATGCGCATTGCGTGCAGACAACGGTTCGCCGCCTCGGGCGACGTGCAAGCGCAATACGGCATCACCCCAACCGCAGCATCACAACATCCAAACCGATCCGGAGACACGCATGAAAAGAACCCCCTTGCTGATGCTGAGCGCCTTGGCCACCGCCATGGTCTTGCTCGTGGCGGGCAACGCCCACGCGCAAGCCCAGAACATCGAGAACCTCAAGCAGATGAAGCTGTCGGGCGTTGATCCCAACATGCCCAGCGTGCCGCAAGATGGAAAAAACGCCGCCGCGTTGCGCGAGAACCTGAAGCGCGTCAAGTTGCCGCCGGGTTTCAAGATCGACCTCTATGCCGTGGTGCCCGATGCTCGCCACATGGCGGTAGCACCCAATACCAACATGCTGTTTGTCGGCACGCGCAAAAATACTGTCTGGGCCGTGACCAACCGCAACAGTGGTGAAACCGCCACCGATGTCAAGCCCTTCGCGCCGTCGGCCAAGTTCCATGTGCCTAACGGCGTGTGCTGGACCAAAGACGGCTTCCTGGTGGTGGTTGAACACAACCGGGTGCTCAACTTCCCAGCCGCCGAGTTCTTCTATGAAGGCGGCGATGTGGCGGTGATCGAAACCGTGCCCCAGGGCAAACTGATCCCGCCAGAAGAAGAGTCGTTCAACCACCACGCGCGCACCTGCCGCGTCGGCCCGGACGGCATGCTGTACATCACGCTGGGCCAACCCTACAACGTGCCCCCGCGCAACAAGCTGGAGCTGTTCAACAAGGTGGGCATTGGCGGCATCGTGCGCATGAACGCGTTTGATGGCTCCAAGCGTGAGGTGTATGCCACGGGCATCCGCAACTCGGTCGGGCTGGAGTTCAACCCCAAGGACAAAACGCTGTGGTTCACCGACAACCAGACCGACGGCATGGGCGACGACATCCCCCTGGGTGAAATCAACCGCGCATCCAAGGCCGGCCAGTTCTTCGGCTACCCCTGGAAGCAGGGCAAGACCCGCATGACCGACGAGGGCTACGACAAGGACCCGCTGCCGGCCAACATCACCGACCCGCAGGTCTACACGGATGCGCATGCGGCCGATTTGGGGCTGGCGTTCTATACCGCCAAGCAGTTCCCGGCCAAGTACCAGGGCGGCTTGTTCTCGGCCCAGCACGGCTCGTGGAACCGCACCACGCCGATCGGCGCGCGCATCATGTTCACCAGCTTGAAGGCCGACGGCACGGCCGACAAAACCGAGGTTTTTGCCGATGGCTGGTTGGACAGCGACACCGGCCTGTACCGTGGCCGGCCGGTGGACGTGGCGATGATGAAAGACGGCTCGATGCTGGTGAGCGACGACTTTGCCGGCGCGCTCTACCGCATCACCTACACCGCGCCGTAAGTGGTGGCCGCCTTTCAGCGCACGGCGCTTGCATGGACGGGGGCTGCGGTGATGTTTGCTGCGGTGACGGCTGCGGCCCCGGCTGCGGCGGCTACCGCCGACGACCTTGACGCGGGCCGGGCCAAGGCCCGCGCCTGCGCCGTGTGCCACGGCCCGCTGGGCCTGGCCATCGCGCCCGAAACCCCCAACCTGGCCGGCCAACCGGCCGGCTACTTGAGTGCGCAACTGCGGGCTTACCGCAGCGGCTCGCGCAAGCACGAGGTGATGAGCGTGATCGCCAAGCCGCTGCAGGATGACGATATCAACTTGCTGGCGGCCTGGTTCTCTTCGATCCGGGTGGAGGCCATGCCGCCGCACTGAGCGTGGACCGGCCGGCGTCGGCGGGCGTGTTTTTCAGGCCCGCGCCGGACAATTTGTCGCAAACCTCCCGGTGTATTCACCTAGTCATTTAGGCGCCCGGCGCGGCGCTCGTCTCCGCGAACTTCCAGAATTCTGTGAAAAAATCTCATAGGGGGATTGACGTTTAAAAAAACCGAAGGCTCCTTAGGTTTAACTTGAAATCGCCGCACGACATTCATCTGGAGACACCCTTGAAATTTTTCCCCAAAGCGCTCACCGCCCTGGCCCTGGCCGCGTCCATGTCGCTGTCATTCGCCGCCGACCCGATCAAGATTGGCGTGTCCGGCCCGTTCACGGGCGGCTCGTCGTCCATGGGCGTGAGCATGCGCGACGGCGTGCGCCTGGCCACCGACGAGATCAACAAGGCCGGTGGCGTGCTGGGCCGCCAACTGCAATTGGTTGAGCGCGACGACGAGGCCAAAAACGAGCGCGGCGTGCAGATCGCCCAAGAGCTGATCAACAAAGAAAAAGTCGCCGTCACGGTGGGCTTCATCAATACCGGCGTGGCCCTGGCCTCGCAGCGCTTCTACCAGGAAGCCAAGATCCCGGTGATGAACAACGTGGCCACCGGCTCGCTGATCACGCACCAGTTTGACGACCAGCCCGAGAACTACATCTTCCGCAACGCCGCCCACGACAGCATCCAGGCGCCGATGATTGTTGAAGAGGCCATCGTGCGCCGCGGTTTCAAGAAGGTCGCGATCCTGGCCGACAGCACCAACTACGGCCAGCTCGGCCGTGACGACCTGGAAAAGGCCCTGGCGCTGAAGAACGTCAAGGCCGTGGCGGTCGAGAAGTTCAACATCAAGGATGTGGACATGACGCCGCAGTTGCTCAAGGCCAAGGAGGCCGGCGCCGAGGCCATCTTGACCTATGCCATTGGCCCTGAGTTGGCGCAGATCGCCAACGGCATGACCAAGCTGGGTTGGAAGGTGCCGATGGTCGGTAGCTGGACCCTGAGCATGGCCAACTTCATCGACAACGCCGGCCCCGGCGGTGAGGGCGCGCGCATGCCGCAGACCTTCATCCAGGAGCCGACCACGCCCAAGCGCCAGTCCTTCATCGTC
>JAYWDK010000158.1:0-5657 GCA_043779845.1 Betaproteobacteria bacterium
GCAGATGCTGATGTACACCCACCCGGTGAACGAGCAGCGCGAGGCCGCCGGCCTGCCGGTGGTCAATTCGGTCTGGTTGAGCGGCTGCGGGCGCCTGCCGGTTGAATGGACTTCCACCCCAAAGATGCCAACCGTGGATGACCGCCTGCGCCACCCGGCCCTGGCCGAGGATTGGGCCGCCTGGTGCGAGGCCTGGCAGGCGCTGGACGCTGGGGCGCTGGCCACGCTGCTGCAGGCCGACGCGGCCAGCGCGCTGACCCTGTGCGGCGAGCGGCTGGCGCTGACGCTGGCCCCGGCGCCGCGCAGCCTCTGGCAGCGGGTTTCGGCCCACTGGCGCGCCAGCAGCGCACACACCGTGCTGGACGCGCTGTGACCGGCCCGGCGCTGCGCACCCGCGACGTGCCGCCGCGCGCCGCCTTCGCGCTGGAGCAGGCGGGGGTTCACCCGCTGCTGGCGCGCCTGTTTGCCGCGCGCGGCGTGCGCAGTGCCGACGATCTGGACGACGGCCTGGGCCGCTTGCTGCCGCCCAGCGCGCTCAAGGGCGCCAGCCAGGCCGCCGTGCTGCTGGCCGATGCGATCACCCGCGGCCAGCGCCTGTGCATCGTGGCCGACTATGACTGCGACGGCGCCACCGCCTGCGCGGTGGCGCTGCGCGGCCTGGTGATGCTGGGCGCCGCCCCGGCCAGCGTGGGCTATGTGGTGCCCGACCGAGCGGTGCACGGCTATGGCCTGACGCCGGCCATCGTCGACCTGGCGATGCAAAGCCACTTCACTGCGGGCCCCGCTGGCGGTGCTGGCCCGGGCGTGCTGCTCACCGTCGACAACGGCATCGCCAGCCTGGCCGGCGTGGCCCATGCCCGCGCGCTGGGCCTGCGTGTGCTGGTCACTGACCACCACCTGCCCGCTTTGGGCTTGGACGGCCTGGTAGAGCTGCCGCTGGCCGACGTGATCGTCAACCCGTCACAGCCCGGTTGCACGTTTGCCAGCAAAGCGCTGGCTGGCGTGGGCGTGATGTTTTACGTGTTGCTGGCCCTGCGCGCCGAGCAGCGCCAACGCGGCGTTTTTGACGCGGCCAACCAGCCCAAGCTCGATGCCTTGCTCGACCTGGTGGCCCTGGGCACCGTGGCCGACGTGGTCAAGCTCGACAGCAACAACCGCCGGCTGGTGGCGCAGGGCTTGAAGCGCATCCGCGTGGGCCGCCTGCACGCGGGCATCGCCGCCTTGTTCACCGCCGCCGGCCGTAGCGCCGAGCGCGCGGCGGGTTTTGACTTTGGCTTTGCGCTGGGCCCCCGCATCAACGCCGCGGGGCGCCTGTCCGACATGACATTGGGCATTGAATGCCTGACCACCGACGACCCCATACGCGCCGCCGAGCTGGCCCAGCTGCTCGACACCATCAACCGCGAGCGCCGCGAGGTGGAGGCCGACATGCGCCTGCAAGCCGAGCTGCTGCTCGATCAACTGCTGGCCCAACAGCTGGATGTGGCCGCCACACCGCCCGCGCTGGTGATCTACGACCCCGAGTTCCACGAGGGCGTGGTGGGCATCGTGGCCGGGCGCCTGAAAGACAGGCTGCACCGCCCCACCTTTGTGCTGGCGCGTGGGCAAGACGGGCTGCTCAAGGGGTCGGGGCGGTCCATCCCCGGCTTCCATCTTCGCGACGCACTGGATCTGGTCAGCAAGCGCCACCCCGGCGTGCTGCGCAAATTTGGCGGACACGCCATGGCGGCGGGCTGCACTTTGTCTGAAGCGGACCTGCCCACATTTGCGGCCGCCTTGCAAACCGTGGCCACCGAATGGCTGCAACCCGAGGCGCTGAACCGCTGCCTGGCCACCGACGGCCCGCTGGGCATCGAGTACTTCACCCTGGGCACCGTCGCCCAGCTGGATGCGCAGGTCTGGGGCCAGGGTTTTGAGGCGCCGGTTTTTTGTGACCAGGTGGACGTGCTGCAACAACGTCTGGTGGGCGAAAAACACCTCAAGCTGCGCGTGCGCCATGCCGGCCAGTTGGTTGATGCCATCTGGTTCGGCCACACCGAGCCGCTGCCAGCGCGCGTTAGCCTGGCCTATAGGCTCAACATCAATGAGTTCCAGGGCCAGCAGCGCTTGCAAATGATGGTCGAAGCAGCGGTTGACGTGAAACCCGCGCCATGACCAGGCCAATCAATCCCGTGAGCGCCACCATGATCAAGCCACCACGCAAAACCAGCCGCAAGGGTTGGCCGGGCGCCACCTTGATCGCCAGCCAACGCGCGGTCTTGATGGGCGCGCTGACCTGGGGCCTGATCGGCGCCACGCCAGCCTGGGCTGTGGACACGCCAACCCACAGCAGCCTCAAGGTGGTGACCGTGGCGCATGGCCTGGTCAACCCCTGGAGCCTGGCGTTTTTGCCCGATGGCCGAATGCTGGTCACCGAGCGGCCCGGGCGCATGCGCATCGTCAACCCCGACGGCAAGCTGGGCCCACCTTTGCCCGGCCTGCCCACCGTGGCCGCCGAGGGCCAAGGCGGCCTGCTGGACGTGGTGGTCGACCCAAAGTTCAGCAGCAACCACTGGGTGTACTGGAGCTATAGCGAAACGGCGGACGAGCCCGGCCGCGACGGCAACAACAAGGCCAACGGCACCGCCGTGGCCCGCGCGCGGCTGGAAGGTGAACGCGGCGCCGAGCGGCTGACCGACGTGCAGGTGATCTTCAGGCAATTGCCCAAAGTGGCCAGCCGCCTGCACTTTGGCTCGCGCCTGGTATTTGGCAACGATGGGCGTTTGTTCATCACGCTGGGTGAGCGCTTCTCGCACAAGGAGAGCGCTCAAACCCTGGACAACCACCTGGGCAAGGTGGTGCGCATCGAGGCCGATGGCCGCGTGCCCGCCGACAACCCGCTGGTGGCCAAGCCCGGCGTGCGGCCAGAAACTCGGCCGGATGTGCGGCAAGACGCTCGCCCCGAAATCTGGAGCTGGGGCCACCGCAACGTGCAGGGCGCGGCCATCCATCCGGTGACGGGTGATCTGTGGACCACCGAGCACGGCCCACAAGGCGGTGACGAGCTGAACCTCACGCTGCCGGGGCGCAACTACGGCTGGCCGGTGATCACCTACGGCCGCAACTACGTCACCGGCACCAAGATCGGCGAGGGAGGCGAGCGCGCCGACGTGATGGCGCCGGCCGCGTTTTGGGTGCCGACATCCATCGCGCCCAGCGGCATGGCGTTTTTGACCAGCGAGCGCTACCCCGGCTGGCGCGGCAACCTGTTCATCGGCACGCTGCGCGCCCAGGCCTTGCTGCGGCTGGAGCTGGTGGACAACAAGGTGACCAAGCAAGAGCGCCTGCTGCAAACCCTGAACGAGCGCATCCGCGACGTGCGCCAAGGCCCGGACGGTTATCTTTACGTGCTGACCGACAACGCCGACGGGCGCGTGCTGAGGCTGATGCCATGAGCGACACGAAGGGTCACGACCACGATCACGACCACGACCACGACCACAGCGAGCTGAGCGAGATGGACTTGCGGGTGCGCGCACTCGAGTCCGTGCTCACCGAAAAAGGCTATATCGACCCCGCTGCGCTCGATGTGCTGATCGACACCTACCAAACCCGCATCGGCCCACGAAACGGCGCACGCGTGGTGGCCCGCGCCTGGGCCGACCCCGGCTACCTGGCCTGGCTGCAGCAAGACGCCACGGCCGCCATTGCCTCGCTGGGCTACACCGGCCGCCAGGGTGAGCACATGGTGGCGCTGGTCAACACGCCCACGCTGCACCACCTGGTGGTGTGCACGCTGTGCAGCTGTTACCCCTGGCCCGTGCTGGGCCTGCCGCCCACCTGGTACAAAAGTGCGCCCTACCGCGCCCGTGTGGTGCAAGACCCACGCGGCGTGCTGGCCGACTTTGGCGTCACGCTGCCCGGCAATGTGGCGGTGCTGGTGTCCGACTCCACCGCCGAAGTGCGCTACCTCGTGATCCCGCAGCGCCCAGCGGGCACGGCTGGGTTCACCGAAGCCCAGCTGGCCGATCTGGTGACGCGAGATTCAATGATTGGCTGTGGTTTGGCGCGCGAACCGGGGGCGGCGCAGCCATCGGCAAACACGGCGACGAACGCTGCAACAAGCGCGGCGGCAAACGCGCCGACGAGCCCGCCAGCGCCCGTCAAGCCGCACACACCATGAGTTATCAAACCCACGCCGACCTGGGCGGCCAAACCGGCCACGGTGCGGTATTGCCCGAGCCCGAAAGCGAGCTGTGGCACGCCGCCTGGGAGCCCCGCGCCCTGGCCTTGACGCTGGCCGCAGGCGCCACCGGGGCCTGGAACATCGACCAAAGCCGCGCCGCGCGCGAGACCCTGCCCGATTACGCCCGCCTGGGCTATTACCAAATCTGGCTGGCCGCCTTGCAAAAGCTGTTGGCCGAGCGCGGCCTGGTGGGCGACGACGAGATCCAGGCCGGCCACGCCTTGCGCGCCGCCAACCCGGCCCAACTCGCCCAACACATCAAGCGTGTGCTGGGCGCCGCCGACGTGAGCGCCGCGCTGGCCAAGGGCTCGGCCACCCAGCGCCCGCCCACCACCGCCGCCCGCTTTGCGCTGGGCGACAGGGTCAAAACCATCACCGCCGTGCCGCTGCACCACACCCGGCTTCCGGCGTATGCCAGAGGCAAACTTGGCGTGGTACGGCGTGTTCACGGCACCCACGTCTTTGCCGACGCCAACGCCCAAGGCCTGGGCGAACAGCCGCAGTGGTTGTACGGCGTGGAGTTTGATGGCGCCACCTTGTGGGGCGATAGCGACAGCGGCGGCGGCAACGGCGGCGGCCAAGCCGGCGTGAGGGTGTCGATCGATGCCTGGGAACCTTACCTGGAGAGCGCCCCATGATCGACCTGAGCACCTGCCCCGGCCTGCCCCTGGGCCTGGCGCCCGACAACAGCGCGGCGCCCGTATTTGCCGAGCCCTGGCAAGCCCAGGCCTTTGCCATGGTGCTGCAATTGCACCAGCGAGGCCTGTTCACCTGGCCCGAATGGGCGGCAGCCCTGAGCGCCCAGATCAGCGCGGCCCGGGCCGCCGGTGACGCCGACCTGGGCGACACCTACTACCGCCACTGGCTGGGGGCACTAGAGCAAATCGTGGCCAGCAAGGGCGCCACCCAAGCCGCTGAACTGGCGCGTTATGCCCAGGCCTGGGACCACGCCGCCGACCGCACGCCGCACGGCCAGCCGATTGTCTTGAATCCTGCCGATTTCGCCGCCTGAAATCAAACCAAACCACCATGACCGCGCCCGTGCCCGACCCCAAAACCGGCCCCAGCTTTGCCGCCCAGGTGGAAGCGCTGCGCCCGCAGCTGATGCGCTTTGCCCGCAGCCAATTGCGCAACGACGCCTGGGCCGAAGACGCGGTGTCCGACACCCTGCTGGCGGCGCTTGAAAAGCCGCAAGGCTTTGGCGGCCAGTCGCAACTCAAGACCTGGCTGGTGGGCGTGCTCAAGCACAAGGTGGTGGACCAACTGCGCCGCCACAGCCGCGAGGCCACGATCCTGACGCTAGACGACGGCGAGGATCTGGACGAATCCTTGTTCGACGCCACCGGCCACTGGCGCCACGCACCACAAGACTGGGGCAACCCCGAAGCCAGCTTTGGCCAGCGCCAGTTTTTTGAGGTGCTTGAAGCCTGCT